>DAIOWL010000760.1:0-3988 GCA_036758545.1 Streptosporangiaceae bacterium
TTCATGGTTGATTGGGGGGTCTATTGCCCTCCGGATCAACCTCATAGCCCGGATCAACCACGCTAATCCGGGAGGATCCCTGACCGGCCGCGCTGGGCCGGTCAGGGGACCATCACCGGGTGGCCGTGGGCCGGCACGGCCACCGGGTGGCCGTGCCGACGCCTCACCGAACCGCGGCCGGCTCGCCGCTGGGGAGTTCCTCTTCCGGGGCGGGCTGGCGGGCGAGCCTGCTGGGCCACCACACCCACCGGCCCAGGTCGAGGTTCAGCGCGGTGACCAGCACCGAGCGGACCACGAGGGTGTCCAGCAGGACGCCGAACGCGACGGCGAAGCCGAGCTCGGTCAGGAACGTGACCGGAAGCGTACCCAGCACGGCGAACGTCCCGGCCAGCACGGCGCCGGCTGCGGTGATCACGCCGCCGGTGGCGGCCAGGCCGGTCAGCGCGCCCGTGCGGGCGCCGTGGCGCTGGGCTTCCTCGCGGACCCGGGTCATCAGGAAGATGTTGTAGTCGATGCCCAGGGCGACCAGGAACACGAACACGAACAGCGGGAACGAGGTGTCGGCGCCGCCGAAGTTGAACACGTGGTCGAAGAACAGGGCGCTCACCCCGAGGGTCGCCGCGAACGACAGCACCACGGTCGCGATGAGCATGATCGGTGCGACGAGCGCTCTCAGCAGCAGGGCGAGTATGACGAACACGACGACCAGGACGATCGGGATGATCAGGTCCCGGTCGTGCGCGGCGGCCCGCTGGACATCCAGGTTGATGGCGGTGTTACCGCCGACCAGCGCGTCGGAGCCCGGTACGGCGTGCACCGCGGTGCGGATCCGGTCGATGGTCGAGTACGCGGCCTGGCTGTCCGGAGCCGAGGTCAGCGTGGCCTCGATGTAGGCGTGGCCGGCCTGGGTCACGGGGGATGTCACGCCGGTGATGCCCGGCACCGCCCGCAGCGCCGCGGCGAGCTGCGTGCCCGAAGCCTCGTTGCCGAACACCTCGACCGGCTGCCCGGCCCCGGCCGGGAAATGCTGGTCGAGCACGGTCTGTCCGGCCACCGAGTCCGGGTGGCCGCGGAACGACTGCGCGTTCGTCAGCCCGTTGGCCTTCAGCCCGGTCAGTCCCAGGGCCATGACGCCGAGGATCAGGGCCGTGGTGATCCAGACCATCCGCGGGCGCACGGCGATGCGGCGGCCGGTCCGCGCCCAGAAGCCCCGAGTGGTGGGTTCCGCCGAGCCGTACCCGGGCTTGGCGGGCCAGAACACCCAGCGGCCGGTGATCACCAGCAGCGCCGGGAGCAGCGTCATCATCGAGAGCAGGGCGACCCCGACGCCGATCGCCAGCACCGGTCCCAGGCCCTTGGTGGAGTTCAGCTCGGCCAGGCTGAGGGTCAGCAGGCTCAGGATCACCGTGCCGGCGCTGGCGACGATGGCCGGCCCGGCCCGGCGCAGCGCCACCCTCATCGCGGCGTGCCGGTCTTGGTGCCGCCGCAGTTCCTCGCGGTACCTGGCCGTCAGTAGCAGCGCGTAGTCGGTGCCGGCGCCGAATACCAGCACGTCCAGGATGCCCGCGCTCTGCGCGTTGACAGTCAGCCCGGCGTGCGCGGCCAGCAGGTAGATCACCGCCTGGGAAGTGACCAGCGCCACCCCGGCGGAGATCACCGGCAGCAGCCAGAGCGACGGGCTCCGGTAGGTGATCAGCAGCAGCACGATGACCACGGCCAGCGCGGAGAAGAGCAGGACGCCGTCGATGCCCTTGAACGCCTTCCCGGAATCGGACGCGTAACCGAGCGGGCCCGCGATGTGGATCGTCATGCCGTGGGCATCTGAGGCGGCGATGCTCCTGAGGGAGTCCGCGGCGGGCCCGGCGTTGTTCCAGCCTTCATGGCCGAGGTTGACGGGGACGATCGTCTCGATCGCCTTGCCGTCGTGGGCCACGAACGGCCCGGTTACCTGGCCCTGGACGACGCCGGCCACGCCAGCGAAGCGCTTGGCATCGTCGGCTGCCTTGGCCTTGTCGGCGGCGGTCAGGCCAGCCGGCCGGTCATACACCACCACGGCCGGGAAGACATTGGGCGACACGACCTTTGACCGCAGCGCCAGCGCCTGCGTGGACTCCGCCGCAGGCGGCAGCCACGATTGGGCGTCGTTCTTCTCGGCGCCGGTCAGCTTGCCGGACAGCGGCCCGGCCAGCGCCACCACGACCAGCCAGAACACCAGCACAAGCCATTTGGTCCGGCGACCCGCCGGGATACTTACCACCGATTTAAGCCTGGACATGCCTGATTCTCCCGTCCCCGTACTGTCCGTCCCTCGTTAGACGATCACGCGCCCCGTTTCTAATCGCCGGATCGCCCTGATGTTCGGAATGAGTCAATCCTGACGGATGGAAGCCGACGAAGCCAGTTTTTAATCAGGCCGCGAGAAGGCTGGCGCGGCGGGCCGGTGGTCAGGCAGCCAGAACCAACGCTACGTTCGATGACGGGCGCGGGCACGCCGAGCTGCACATGCTCGCGACTACCGCGACCACCACGATGTGGCATTGCCGTGGTTCGCTTGGCGCTAGGCGGTCAGGTGCCGGGATGGGGCGCGGGGATCTCGTCGAACTGGGCGCGGAGCTCGGCCATGACCTGGTGGTAGGACTCGACGGTGCGCATCTTCACGTCCTCGTAGCCGCGCACGCCATCGGGCAGCTCGGCCAGCCGCACGGCCAGCGCCGCGGTGGCCGGGCTGAGCCGGCCGATCAGGTGATCGACCAGGCCGAGGTACTCCTCGATCAGCGCGCGCTCGAGGATCCGGACCCGGGTGCGGCCGAACGGGTCCATCGACGTGCCCCGCAGCCCGCGCATGGCGCGCAGGACCTGGAACGCCGGGACGAACCACGGGCCGAGCGCGATCTTCCGCTTCATGCCGAGGGCGCGCAGGACCGGCGGGTGCAGCCGCCAGGACGCACGGGCGCCCGGCCCGAACTCGGCCTCGAGGCCGGCTCCGAGGGACGGCTCCAGGGCCAGCCGGGCGACCTCGTACTCGTCCTTGTAGGCCATGAGCTTGTACAGGTACCGGGCGACGGCCTCGGTCAGCGCGGTCGAGCCCGGCGTCTTGTCTTGTTCCGCGGCGCGGACCCGCTCGACCACGTCGAGGTAGCGGCGGGCGTAGGCGGAGTCCTGGTACGCCGTCAGGTCGTCGGCGCGGGTCCGGATCAGGCGGTCGAGGGTGGGCTCGGCCGCAGCGGGCCTGTCGAGCCGAGCCGCGGCTAGCAGAGCACCGGGATCGGCGACGTACTGGCGGCCGCGCCGGAACGCCTGGAGGTTCTTCTCGACGGCCACGCCGTTCACCCGGATCGCCTCCTCGATGGCGTCCGGCGGCAGCGGCAGCGCTCCGGTCTGGAAACCCGCGCCGACCAGGAAGACGTTGGCGAACTGGTCGTCACCGAACAGCCCGAGGACAATCTGGCGCACGTCGAGCAGGACGGAGCCGTCCCGCACCCGGTCCAGGATCGGCTGGCTGACGGCGGTCCGGTCGGGAAAGGCCAGCGCCGGGTCGGACACCATCGGCCCGGTCGGCACCTCGGCCACCGAGACCACCGCGACGGTCCGGTCCGGCGCGGTCACGGCGAGGTTCTTCGGGTCGGAGGCCACCAGGAGGTCGCATCCCAGGTAGAGGTCGCACTCCCCGGTGCCGAGCTTGTTGGTGGGAGGCGGGGCGGAGCGGCTGAACCGGACGTCGGACACGACCGCGCCGCCCTTCTGGGCCAGGCCGGTCTGGTCGAGCGACCGTGTGTGCCAGCCGGCGATGAGCCCGGCGGTCGCGAGGACCTGCGACACGGTGACCACGCCGGTACCGCCGACCCCGGTGAGCCGGATCCCGAACGAGCCGGGGTCCACGACCGGGTGCGGGGCCGGGAGCTCGTCCGGGGTAATCGCTTCGGCCGCCTGCCGGCGGTCGGCCGGAGCCCCGGGCACGACGGTCATGAACGCGGGGCAGTCACCGTCC
>DAIOWL010000761.1:0-1191 GCA_036758545.1 Streptosporangiaceae bacterium
CGACCCGAAACCCGAAACCGATTCGCCGCTGAGTGGGAGATGCGCCCACGGACTCCGCTCACGCCGCCGACCCGACGGAACCCCGTCGTGCGCCCTATGCCGCGTCGCCGAGATCAACCCCAACCTCCGCGTCGTACCCGCCACCGCCTGAGGAGCCCTCGATGACCACCCGCGTGCTCGGCATCGACCCGAGCCTCACCGCCACCGGCCTGGCCCTGGCCGCCGAGGACCCCATCACCGTCGCGCTCAAACCGCCCGCCAAACTGCGAGGCCACCACCGCCTCGCCTGGCTACTCGGCGAAATCACCGACAGCGGCACCGCACGCCAAGCCGCCCTCATCGTCATCGAGGGTCCGTCCTTCGGCAGCCAAGCCGGGCAGCGCGGCCACCACGAGCGCGCCGGCCTCTGGTGGCTCGTCACCCACCGCCTGTGGGCGCTGCACATCCCGTACGCCGTCGCCCCACCAGCCGCCGTGAAGCGGTACGCCACCGGCAAGGGCAACGCCGGCAAGGACGACGTGCTCCGCGAAGTCACGAAGCGGTTCCCGTGGTTCTCCGGCGGCAACGACGAGGCCGATGCCCTGGTCCTCGCCGCCATGGGCGCCGACCACCTCGGTCACCCGCTCACCCCGATGCCCGCCGCCCACCGTGCCGCCCTGGCCGGCGTCGACTGGCCCCCCCAACCCGCCCACACACAGGAGGAAAACCGATGAGCCCTCAGACCGTCCAGGAGCCGCTGAGCTTCGCCACCCTAGGCACGACTACCCCCACGACGGTCGAGGCCGCCACAGCACGGCAGGGCGATGCGGAGCGCATGCGTCAGGCCGCCGGCAGCCGCGACCACAACGACCTACCGCACAGCTGCGGTCGGTGCGGCGGACGCTGGTCCGGCAGCCTCACGTCTCACTGCGGGGTGTGCCACCACACCTTCGGCGGAGTCGCGCCGTTCGACCGGCACCGCCCCGACGGCCACTGTGTGACACCGCTTGAGGTCGGGCTCTCGCCGTTGCCCGGCCGCGCCTACGCCTGCTGGGGTCAGACCGAGACCGACGCCGCCGAGGTCTCCCGGTGACCGCCCGGCCCCGCGGCGACTCGGCCTGCGCCGTCCAGCCCGGCACCACACCCGCCCGCAACCGGCCACCCATGCCCCTGTGGACGTGGCTGATCATCCGGGGACGGTGCGTATGAGCG
>DAIOWL010000761.1:1260-3985 GCA_036758545.1 Streptosporangiaceae bacterium
CCGATCGAGGCCGACCTCACCGACAGCCTGGAAGCCGTGATCGCCGCCGCCCGGAACGCCAGGTGCGCGTTCTGCTGGTACGGGAACACCTGCCAGAACTGCGCGGCGAAGGCCGTGGCCAAGGCGCTGGACACCCGCATCGCCGAGATGAAGCGCGTACGCGACGCCGCCCGGCTGGAGGCCGCCGACAACCGGCGCAGGTACCTCGTCGCCGCCGAACGGTGGGAGGCAGCCCGCGCCGAGAATGCCGACCTGCGCCGCCGCATCGCCGAGCTGGAGGCGCGGACAGCGATCGTCGACATCACCACACTCGACCAACCCGACCGCCGCGAGCTGTGCAACAACTGCGGACACGTCCACATCACCCCCGCCAGCCCGCCAGCCCGCCAGAAACGCCGTGGAGCGCCCAGGGACCGTCCGGAGTGGAACGCCCAGGGTCCGAGGGTTCCGAAGGCTCTGAGGGCATCTCAGGCGGTGAAGGGTGATCGGCCTGCCACCGAAGTGGGTCCTCGACCTCATCGCCGACCTCATCGACGAAGAGGACATCCACCCCAAGCTCTACGCCGACACCATCAACGGCTACGTCCGCTGGCCCTGGTGCCCGGCCCTGCCGCTGGCCCGCGTGCCCGCCGACGTCATGACCGCGGCGAAGGCCATCGCCGCGTACCGGGAGAAGCCCACCACGGAGGAGACGTCATGACCGCGCCCGCCGAGCCGTACCGCATCCCGTTCGCCAAGGTCGCAGACCTGATCGCCAACCTCGGCATCAACACCCAGCCTGGGCAGATCCGCAGCATCCTCATGGTCCCCGGCCGGATCGAAGTCGTCCGGTACCGCGTCGACGAGCAGGGCCGCACCGTCATCACCGGCAACCAGGTGGCCACCGAAACCATCGTCATCGCCGTCGACGAGAAGCCGCGCCCCGAGGTGGCCGAGTGAAGCCCTGCTCGGTCTGCTGGCGACGCATCCCGACCGTGCCGCAGGTCTGCGAACCCGACCGTGCCCGGCTGGCTCGCCAACTCGCCACCATCCCCGCCCTGGCGGCCGACGCCGACAGCCGCTACAGCGCCAGCCTCGACACCGGCCCCGACGCCAACGACCCCGTCAGCCGGGCCCTACCCGCCGGCCCCGTGCCCGCCGTATCCAACGCCGCCCGCGTCAGCGGCAGCAGCACCCCAGCCACACCCATCGACCTCGACCTCATCGACACCCGCCCCAGACGCAACCCACTCGCCGAATGGGCACACGAATGGTGGCGCGAAGGCGACCCACCCATCAACGACCTGTACGCCTGGCTGCGCCAACACCTCGACCGGGCCTGCGACGAAGACGGCGAGCAGGTCGCCCGCTTCGCCGCCGAGCTGGACAGGTTCGTCGGCCAGCTGCGCCACGCCGCCCGCGACAACCGCCAACTCATCGGCCACTGCCCCACCGAAGACTGCGCCACCGAGCTCTACGCCGACCCCCACGACCAAGCCGCCCTCTGCACCAGCTGCAACACCGCCTGGCCACGCCGCCACTGGCTCTGGCTCACCGACAGCCTCCACACCACCGCCGCATGAACCGGATCACCATCACCAGCACCGAAGCCGCCTGGCTGCTCGGCATCCCGCCGGGCAGCTTCGCCCGCTGGGCCCGCGACCACCAGCTCACCCCGCTACGTCGCCAGCGGATCGGCCGATCCACCGTCACCATCTGGTCCATTGCCGCCATCCGAACAGCCATCGCCCCACCTGCGCAGACATACCCGCGTGGCGAGTTGACAGAAGATCGGTTCGCGCGGTGAAATTCTCATGTTCGAGCACTACGCCCAGCGCCCACAGCCCACCGGCTGATCGGGCGCTTCGCTATGTCCGGACCATCACCACGACGCGCGCGACGGACACAACCACACCCGGTCAATCGCAGCACCACCGACCGCCAGGTTCAACGCCTCACCCGCAGACATCTGCTTCGGCGCGCCGTTCACATACCCAGCCCACCAGCCGTCCACCTCCCACTGCCGGACGAACGCCTGATCCGGTTGGTCCTGGCACGACTTGTCCGGCTGGGCGATGTTCCGCACCACCCGCGGCGACGCCCCCGGCTTGGCGCCGCCCGACGCCACATGCGGCCACACCAGCACCGCGAGGATCGCCACCAGGACCACGAGCACGCCGGCGAGCAGCGCAGGGATCAGCCAGGTGCGGCGAGGACGCGGCGACATCGACTCAAGCATCCGCCCAGGGTGGCAGCCGGCATGCTGGCGCACATCGGTCGGACGGGTAGGTGACACATGCCGATGCGTCCCTGTCTCGACTGCGGGCAGCTCAGCCCGGGCACGCGCTGTCCGGGGTGTGCCAAGCGGCACGAGGGCACACGCAGACCCTACCGGCCATCCGCACGACAGCGGGGCTACGACGGCGGGCACGACCGCACCAGGGCGCGGCTGCTGCCGGGCGCCTACGGGAAGCCCTGCCCACGCTGCGGTGAGCTCATGCTGCACGGGCAGGCCCTGGACCTGGGGCACACGGTGGCCAGGTCGGTTGACCCCGCCTCCCGTGGTGACCGCATCGAGCATGCTCACTGCAACCGGAGTGCTGGCGCGCGATAGCCACGCCTGACATGCGCTGATGTCGATGCATGCCCATGCACGCGAGTGCATGGGTTGGGCGGTCCGTCACTCAGCGTGACCTATGGACGGTCACGGAGGGTGAGCTTTTTAATGGTCTTGGGGGATACGGAC
>DAIOWL010000762.1:0-3980 GCA_036758545.1 Streptosporangiaceae bacterium
CCAGCCGGGCCCAGCGGGGCAGCCAGCCCAGCGAGTAGTGGGCCGGCGGGCGCGGCCGGCGCCGGTACCGCTGGTACAGCACCTCGGCCTTGTAGGTGGCCATGTCCACCCCGGCCGGGCAGTCGGACGAGCAGCCCTTGCAGGACAGGCACAGGTCCAGCGACTCGGCCAGCTCCGCCGCCGCGAAGCCGTGGACCAGGCTGCCGTTGGCGAGCTCCTGGAGCACCCGCGCGCGGCCGCGGGTGGAGTCCTTCTCGTCCCTGGTGGCCAGCCAGGACGGGCACATCACCCCACCCACCTCCCCAGCCCCCTTCACTGCGGTGGTGTCGGCCCGGCACTTGCCCACCCCGACGCAGCGGTGCACCGCGGCGGACAGGTCGCCGCCGTCGTGGGAGTAGGCGAAGCCGAGTCCGCGGCGCAGCGGCCGGGCCTGCGGCACCCGCAGGTCCGCGTCCAGCGGCACCGGGTCGACGAGCACGCCGGGGTTGAGCGCGTTGTCCGGGTCGAAGATGGCCTTGACCGCGGCCATGACCTCGATGGCTTCGGCCGAGTACATGGCGGGCAGCAGCTCGCTGCGGGCCCGGCCGTCGCCGTGCTCACCCGACATCGAGCCGCCGTACGTCCCCACCAGCTGCGCCGCGGCGACCACGAACCGGCGGTAGCGGGCCGGCGCGGACGAGAACGGGAAGTCGATGCGGATGTGCACGCAGCCGTCGCCGAAGTGGCCGTAGCTCAGTCCGTCCAGGCCGTGCTCGGTCATGAGCGCGGCGAAGTCACGCAGGTACGCGCCCAGCTGCCGGGGCGGGACGGCGGCGTCCTCCCAGCCGGGCCAGGCCGGCGCGTCAGCCGGGGTACGGCTGCCCAGGCCCGCCCCGTCCTCGCGGACGCGCCACAGCGCCCGCGCCGGGGCGCCGGTGACCACCAGGGAGTCCAGGCAGCCCGCGTCGGCGATGAGCCGGGTGGCCGCGGCCCGCGCCTCGGCCTCGGTGTCCCCCGCCGTCTCGACGAACAGCCAGGCCTGCCCGCGCGGCAGGGCCGGGACGGCGGCGTCGCCCCGGCGGGCGCGGAACACGCCCACCAGCCGTGCGTCCATCCCCTCCAGGGCGACCGGCCGGTGCGGCAGCAGCCCGGGCACCGCGTCCGCGGACTCGGGCATGCCGGGGTAGCCGAGCACCGCCAGCGCGACCGCCTTCGGCGACGGCACCAGCGCCACGGTCGCGCCGGTGATCATGCCGAGGGTGCCCTCGGTGCCGGCCAGGAACTTCGCCAGGTCGGCGCCGTTCTCCGGCAGCAGGTGCTCCAGGGAGTAGCCGGACACCTGCCGGGTGAACCGGCCGAACTCGGTGCGGATCAGGTCGAGGTGCGCCGCCACCAGGGAATCCAGCGCGGCGCCGACCCTGAGCGCCGGACCGGCGGCGGCCAGGCCGTCCCGGCCCATCCGGCGTGCGGTCAGCCGCTCCCCCGCGGCGGTCAGCACGTCCAGGCTCAGCACGTTGTCCGCGGTGCGGCCGTACCTCAGCGCGCGCGAGCCGCAGGCGTTGTTGCCGATCGAGCCGCCGATGCTCGCCCGCGAATGGGTGGAGGGGTCCGGGCCGAAGCGCAGCCCGTGCCGTGCCGCGGCCGCGGTGATGTCGTCCAGGATCGCGCCGGGCTCGACGACCGCGGTCCGCGCCGCGGGATCGACCGACAGGACCCGGTTCAGGTGCTTCGAGAAATCGAGCACGACACCGGATCCGACGGCGTTTCCGGCGATCGAGGTCCCGGCCCCCCGGCTGGTGACCGGCACGCCGGCCCGCCGGGCGACGTCCAGCGCGGCGGCCGCCTCGTCGACGTGCCGCGGGAAGACCACCACGCTCGGCACGACCCGGTAGTTCGACGCGTCGGCGGAGTACTCGGCCCGGCGCCGGGCGGAGTCGTCGACCCCGGTCAGCCCGGCGGCACGCAGCGCCGCGGCCAGGTCACGTGGTGCGACGGCGATGGCCGTGGCGGGAGCCGACCGTACTGTGGTCATGCTCCCGGATGCTATCCGCCCACCGGGACCAGCGGCCGGACCTGCTTGCCGACGGCATCCGGAGGCCACGCCGTGGCCTGAGGCTGCGCCGTTTCCCGTGGCCGGGCCGGCGGCAGCGTGATATGGATGTCGATGCCGTCCGGGGAGTGGCCGACGGCGGCGTCGGGCCAGTGGCTGAGGATCATGGCGAGCACCCGCCGGTTACCCGGCAGCACGTCCATGGCCAGCGCCGTCACGCCGCGCGCCTGGGCCCGGGCGATCAGCGCGCGCATCAGCAGCGCGCCGACGCCGCGGCGCTGCCACGCATCGGCGACCACGACCCCGACGTCGGTGATCCGGCTGGCGTCCGGGCAAATCCGTTCGGGCAGGTCGGCGGCCATGGCGTGCCCGACGATGACGCCGTCGGCGATGGCGACGATGGCATCGACGTTGGCCGGACGGCCGGACAGCAAGTCGAGCAGGCCGTGGGTGGGCCGGACCGGGGCGAAGAACCTGCGATAGCGGCTCTCCACGGACAGCGCGGCGAAGAAATCACTGAGCGCGGCCTGTTCGGCCGGGTTGACCGGGCGTATTGCGGCGGTGGCACGGTCGGGATTATCAGCCCTGGCTCCGCCGCCCCCGGGGGTAACCTGGGTTCCGTTCATGAACCCAGCATGACCCGGAATTGCTGAGTCTGTCAACTAGACTTAGCATACGAGCATGGCACGGCCATGGATACTCGATTACGACTCGGCCAACTGCACGATCGGCGCGACCGTGGACATCCTCGGTGAGCGGCCGACCTTCCTCGTGCTGCGCGAGGCCTTCAACGGCGTGCGCCGCTTCGACGACATGCAGCGGCGCACCGGCATGCCCCGCCAGGTGCTCAGCCAGCGGCTGTCCCGGCTGGTCGACGAGGGACTGCTGCGCAAGGTCCCCTACCAGGAGACCGGCCAGCGCCCGCGTTCGGAGTACCGGCTCACCGAGAAGGGCCTGGATCTCTACCCGGTGCTGGTGGCGATGATGGAGTGGGGCGACAAGTACGCGGTGGGCTCGGCCGGGCCGCAGGCCCTGCTGCGGCACCGCGACTGCGGCGAGCCGGTGGAGCTGCAGCTAGCGTGCGCGGCGGGGCACGTGCTGGAATCGGCGCGCGAGGTCACCCCGGTGCCGGGTCCCGGCGCCCGCAAGATCGCCTGACGGCGGTCCAGCCCAACGGCGTAAGGTGCTGCCATGCTGTTTCCCACCTCCCTGGTCGGGAGCTACCCGCAACCGGACTGGCTGATCGACCGGGCCCGGCTGGCCGGCCGGTTCCCGCCGCGGGTCCGGGCCCGGGAGCTATGGCGGGTCGATCCCGCCTACCTGGAGCAGGCGCAGGACGACGCCACGCTGCTCGCCATCCGCGCCCAGGAGCAGGCGGGCCTGGACATCCTCACCGACGGCGAGGAGCGGCGGGAGAGCTACTCCAACCGGTTCGCGACCGCGCTTGACGGCGTGGACATCGACAACCCCGGCACCGCGCTCGACCGCAGCGGCCACCCGAACCCGGTACCCCGGGTCACCGGCCCGATCCGGCGGCGGCACCCGGTCGAGGTGGAGGACCTGAACTTCCTGCGCGCGCACACCAGCCGGAGCCCGGTAGCCGTCAAGATCACCGTGCCGGGGCCGTTCACCATGTCGCAGCAGGCCCAGGACGACTACTACGGCAACCCCGAGTCCGTGGCCCTGGGGTACGCCGAGG
This sequence comes from Streptosporangiaceae bacterium, assembly GCA_036758545.1. Classification (GTDB taxonomy): domain Bacteria; phylum Actinomycetota; class Actinomycetes; order Streptosporangiales; family Streptosporangiaceae; genus Palsa-504. The sequence continues at coordinate 3,729 of DAIOWL010000762.1, forward strand.
CGGTCGGCGAGGAGGTCAGGGACCTGTTCGCGGCGGGCGCCGACATCGTCCAGCTGGACGAGCCCTACCTGCAGGCCCGCCCCGAGCCGGCCAGGCAATTCGGGGTGAAGGTCATCAACCGGGCGCTGGAGGAGGCGGCCGGGACCACCGCGGTGCACCTGTGCTTTGGTTACGCCGCCATCATCCACGAGCGCCCGGCGGGCTACTCGTTCCTGCCCGAGCTGGCCGCCTGCCGGGCCGACCAGATCTCCA
>DAIOWL010000763.1:0-3656 GCA_036758545.1 Streptosporangiaceae bacterium
TGCTGACCGCACAGAATGGGGTTTTCTGTCGTTCCGGTGAGCCAGTGCGAGCGTCTGTCGCCTGCCACGGTCATGGGACCACCCTGAAGGGTTTTCTGCCACGAGGATGGGACCACCTGGTTGCCAGTGATGGGACCACCCGGCGTGTCGTGCCGGTGGTCCTGGCCGCTTTCCTGCTCGGATGCCGCCAAGTCGTCGGACTTGGAGGCTGGGGCGGATGGTGTTCCGGGAGGTCAGCGTGATAGAGATCCGTGAGGTGCTCCGGTCGTGGCTGGCCGGGGCGGGGCTGCGGACGGTAGCCGCGCAGGCGGGGGTGGACCGCAAGACCGCCCGCCGGTATGTCGAGGCGGCGGTGGCGGCGGGCCTGGCGCGTGATGGCGGGCCGGGGCAGCTGACCGATGAGCTGGTCGGCCAGGTCGCCGAGGCGGTCCGCCCGGCCCGCCCGGGCGGCCACGGGCAGGCGTGGGATCGGCTGGAGGGCTGCCGTGCCCAGATCCAGGCGTGGGTGCGGCAGGAACTGACAGTCGTCAAGATCGGCGTGCTGCTGGAGCGGCAGGGCGTCGCGGTGCCGTACCGGACGCTGCACCGGTTCTGCGCCGAACGCTGCGGTTACGGCCGGGCCGCGGCCACGACGGTGCGGGTCGCGGACGGCGAGCCGGGGACCGAATGCCAGCTGGACTTCGGCTATCTGGGCATGCTCGCCGACCCGGTGACCGGGCGGCAGCGCAAGGTGCACGCGCTGATCTTCACCGCGTGCTATTCGCGGCACACGTTCGTGTGGCTGTCGTTCACCCAGACCCTGGCCGCGTTCATCGCCGGGTGCGAGGCCGCCTGGGCGTTTTTCGGCGGCGTGTTCAAGGTGCTGGTGCCCGATAATGCCTCCGCGATCGTGGCGGACGCGGACGCCGTCAACCCCCGGTTCACCGCGGGCTGGCTGGACTACATGCAGGCCAGGGGGTTTGTCACCGACGCGGCCCGGGTCCGGTCCCCTAAGGACAAGCCGAAGGTGGAGCGGGCCGTGCAGTACGTGCGCGGGAACTTCTTCGCCGGCGAGCACTTCGCCGGGCTGTCCGACGCGCAGGCCCGGGCCGAGGCCTGGTGCCGCCAGGTCGCCGGGCTGCGCGTCCACGGCACCATCGCCGCCCGCCCGGCCGAGGTGTTCGCCGAGCGTGAGGCGGCCGCGCTGCTGGCGCCGCCCGCCGGGCCGTATGACGTGCCGGTGTTCGCGCGGGTGAAGGTCCACCGGGACTTCCACGTCGAGGTGGGCCGGGCGCTGTACTCGGCGCCGAAGGAGTACCTGGGCTGCCATCTGGATGCCCGGGCCGACTCGGCGCTGGTCAAGCTGTTCTGCCGCGGGCAGCTGGTCAAGGTCCACCCGCGCCAGCAGCCAGGACGACGGTCCACCGACCCGGCTGACCTGCCCGCGGAGAAGACCACCTACGCGATGCGGGACGTCGCCTCGCTGGCCCGGGCCGCCCGCCGTCACGGGGACGCCATCGGCGCCTACGCCGAGCAGCTGCTGGATACCGACCTGCCGTGGACCAAGATGCGGCAGGTCTACCGGCTGCTCGGGCTGGTCCGCCGCTACGGGGCCGGGCCGGTCGAGACCGCCTGCGCCCGCGCGCTGGAATTCGACGTCGTCAACGTCACCAAGATCGCCTCGATGCTGGAGAAGGCCACCGAGAACGCCGCCCCGCCGCCGCGCCCGGCGGTGGCCGCCGCGGCCCGGTTCGCCCGCGACCCGGCCGAATACCGGACCCCGCACATCCAGCTGACCCTGCTCGACGGCGGGGAGGCGGGCAGATGACCACGGCAATGCGCGATGCCGTCAGCCCGGACCTGCGCGCCACGCTCCGGGCGCTCAAGCTCGGCCAGATGCTCGGGACCCTGCCGGACCGGCTCGCCCTGGCCCGCCAGCAGAACATGCCCCACGCCGACTTCCTCGAGCTCGTCCTCGCCGATGAGCACGCCCGCCGCGAGGCAAAGTCGGCCTCCCTGCGCGCCCGGGCCGCCGGACTGGACCCGGGCATGCGGCTGGACACCTGGGACCCGGCCGCCGCCGTCCGCTACGACCAGCAGCTGTGGAACGAGCTCGCCTCGCTGCGGTTCCTGGACGCACCCCACGGCGCCCTGCTGCTCGGCCCGGTCGGGGTCGGCAAGACCCACCTGGCCTGCGCACTGGGGCACATCGCCATCCGGCGCCGCCGCGGCGTGCACATGGCCCGCGCCGACAAGCTGTTCAAACGGCTCAAAGCCGCCCGGCTGGACAACACCCTGGACTACGAGATGCGCCGCCTGGCCACCACCGAGCTGCTCATCATCGACGACCTCGCCCTCCAGCCGCTCGACGCCACCAGTACCACCGATTTCTACGAGCTGTGCGTCGAACGCCACCAGAAAGCCGCCACCATCGTGACCTCCAACCGCACCCCCGACGAATGGCTGACCATGATGGCCGACCCGCTGCTGGCCCAGTCCGCCGTCGACCGGCTCGTCTCCACCGCCCACGAACTCATCATCGAAGGACCGTCCTACCGGCAACGCCAGAAACCATCAATCAACGGCCGCCCTGCTGGCGTGCCCGTTGACGACCAGAAAGGACACCAGCCATGATCACCAATGACACCAGGCGGTCCCTTTCTCGTGGCAACAACCCGGTCCCATCACCCTGGCTAGCGACACCTGACCAGTTACGAATCCGGATGTCATCTGCCATGGATTGACGGGCGAGGATGTCACGTAGCTCGTGCGTGGCGCCGTACGGGTACCGGTCAAGAGTCTCTTCAAGATCACCCCGTTCGGCCGGAGTTGCGTACCCGGCCAGCTCGCGCTCTAGGTCAGAGCGCCGCTTGCGGGCCGCCTTCCGGCTGGTTACCTGAACGCGTGCGATGAATATGCGGGCGGCAAGAGTCATGTCAGCTCCTAAACGACAGCGCCACGCTACCGGAGGGGCGCTACCTGGACGGAGGGCTCACGCCGGCCCGCTGATACCTGCTCGGTCTGGAGCGTTCACGGGGACCGCGCCATCGCAGGTTCCGGGCCTATCTGGGTGAAGTGCGGCATGTCCTGGTTGTATGCCACCCTGGACCAAGCCAGCGGCCCCGGTCCCGAAGTGGTATAGCCGGGGCCTCTCGCATGCCGTAGAAGTGCATTGACGACGCTAGCCTAGGGAGGTGGTCACGGTGCCGCGACATGGCGGTAATACGCCGCATGGTTCCAGGCGGCATCACCGGGCAGCGCATAGTGGCCGCAAGGGCAAGGGCCACGATGCCAAGCTGAAAGCGGCCAAGCGGAGCCGATCGGCGCTGCATGGCCAGCGACCACGGACGAACTAGCCCAGGTGCCCGGTAACGACGCGGAGGAGCTGCTGCCCGTCGCCGCGTTCGAGAAGGTCATCAAGACCACGATCACGCAGGCAGCCAGCCCGGTAACCCGCGAGGACATGGGGACCGCGTACAAGGCTGCGATCTCCGGCGCCACGGTCGTGCCGAATTCGCGCCTGTGACTCATCGAAATGCCGCAGTCGCGGGTGGCGCGGCCGCGGGTCAGCGGCGCCATGACGATGCGATTGGGCGCGGTGATCGCGCCAAGCTGAACCGGATCGAAGAGACTCGGCATAATGGTTCGGTTTCCTTTTGCCACCTGACACTATGGAA
>DAIOWL010000763.1:3666-3975 GCA_036758545.1 Streptosporangiaceae bacterium
GGCGAGGGTCTTGCCATCGCGGCGCGCGGTCCACATGGAGGCCTGCGTCCTGGGCGGGGTGATCACGATCTCCGGATGCGCGACCTCGAACCGCTTTCTGCGCACTACCGTGTCATCCGGGCCACTGCCGATGATGCGCAGCTGCGGCCGTGCAGCGCGGGGCACAGCGTGCCCCGGCACGGTCGGCTCCCTGCCGCGCAGCGGCCGGTAGTTGTGCCCAGACATGCTCTAGCTCCTATTCCGGGGCCGGTCCTGAGCCATGGCGATCCGTGCACGACCGCCGCGCAGCCCCGGTTCGTCCCAGGACCA
>DAIOWL010000764.1:0-3970 GCA_036758545.1 Streptosporangiaceae bacterium
GCCAGCGCCAGGTCCCCGCCCAGCCGCGCGTGCCCGGCCACGGTCGGCGGGTCAACGCCGGGCCTGCGGTCGAGCACCCGGCCGGCCTGCCGGTGCAGCAGCGCGGCCCGCCCCGCGGTCGCGCTCGCCGCCAGCGCCTCGCGGACCAGCTCGTGCCGGAACCTGAACATCCCGTCCGCCTCGACCAGGAACTGCTTGGCCACGGCCTGCTCGGCGTCGTCCAGCAGGGCGACGGCGGGCCGGCCGAGCACGGCCGCGAGCAGGTCTACGTCAAGGTCCGGGCCGATCACCGCGGCGGTGCGCAGCAGCAGCCCGGCCGGGCCCAGCTCGTCGCAGCGCGCGGACACCGACTCAACCAGCGACGCCGGCAGCTCCGAGCCGGCGGCCTGCTGGGCCAGTTCGGTCAGGAACAGCGGATGCCCTCGGGACCGCGTGTAGAGCTCGTCGACCCGGCCCGGCCCGACCAGCTCGGCGGCCGCGTCCCGGCCCAGCGCGCCGAGGTGCACGAACGCCGACGCGGGCAGCGGCTCGCCCTCGCCGGAGCGCACCGCGGCCACGACCGTGACCGCGAGCTTCTCCCGTACGGCGAACCGCAGCCAGTCCGGCAGCGCGGGCCCGGCCAGGTGGGCGTCGTCGACCACGACCACCAGCGGGGCGCGCTCCGCCAGGCGGCCGAGCGCCCGGACCAGGGCCGAATAGAGCACCGCCGGGCCCAGCATGCTGTCCGCCAGCATCGGCGGCAGCCGCGGACCTGGCGCCAGGTTCAGCAGCGGGCCCAGCAGCGCCGCGTCCGCGCCGAGGACGTCGGCTGCGCTGTCGGGCCCGAGCCCGCGCAGCAGGCCGGCCAGCGCCGTCAGCAGCGCGTCGAGCGGCATCGAGCGGTCGAGCGGGCCGCACGACGCGATCAGTACCGTGTCCCCGGCCGCGGTGCGCCGCCCGGCCCAGGCCCGCAGCAGCGTCGTCTTGCCGATGCCGGCCTCGCCATCCACCACGACCACCTCGACGGCGTCGCGGGCCCGCGACGCGACCGCCTCCAGGTAGGCCAGCTCGTCGTCCCTGCCGACCAGGACGGGCCCGGCCGGGCCGGGCGCGGCTGGCCCGGGCCCTGTCAGCTCGCCCCGCAGGATCGCGGTGTACAGCGCGGTCGTCTCGGGCGAGGGGTCGGTGCCCAGCTCGTCGGCCATCCGCTCGCGGGCGCTGGCGTACTCCGACAGCGCCCCGGCCACCCGTCCGCCCATCACGTGGGCCCGGAGCAGCAGCCGCAGCGCCGCCTCGTCGTACGGGTCGCGTTCGGCCGCTGCCGCGGCCGCGTCGGCGGCGGCCATCCAGTCCCCGGCCTCGAGCAGGGCGGCGGCCGCCACCAGCCGGGCCCGGCCGGTCAGCCGGCTCAGCTCGGCCTGCCGGAGCTGGGCCCACTCGCCGGGCAGCGGCTGCGGACCGTCGCCGCGGATCAGCGAGAGCGCGACCCGCGCCGCCGCCACCGCGCCCATCACGTGGCCCGCCTCCTGCCGCGCCTGCATCTCCCGGGTGAGCACCGCCAGCTCGGTCGCGTCCAGCCAGTCGCAGTGCAGCAGGTAGCCCTGGTCCCGGTGCTCGATCCGGTCACGCCCGAGCACCGTGCGCAGCCGGCTCATCAGCACCGCCAGCTGGTCCTCGGGCCGGGCCGGCGGGACGGTGTCCCACAGCGCGTCGATCAGCACCGCGGACGGCACGGCCTGCCCGGCGCCCAGCGCGATCAGCTGCAGGGCCAGCCGCGCCTTCCGGCTGCCCAGCGCCTGCGGCTCGATCCCGTCCACGCCGAAGTCACCGAGCACCCGCACCGCCAGCGACTTCACGCGCCTATTAAAAGCCGGCGGTGCAACCTGACTGCAACCACCGCCGTTCACGCTGGTCAGGAAACCTCCGCCGAGGAAAGGAGATCCCGATGAGCGGGAAAGCGGAACAGAAGAGCTTTACCACGCCCGACGAGACCCGCGGCTTCGACTACGGCGCCCTGGACCTGCTGCAGATCGGCGGCGCCGAGATCGGCCGGCTCACCCTGCAGCCGGGCTGGCGCTGGTCGGACCATGTCAAGCCGCTGGCCGGCACCGAGCTGTGCGAGGCACCCCACTTCCAGTACCACGTGGCCGGGACGCTGCACGTGGTGATGGCCGACGGCGCCGAGTTCGACGCCCGGCCCGGCGACGTCACCGCGCTGCCCCAGGGCCACGATGCCTGGGTGGTCGGGGACGAGCCGGTCGTGGTGGTGGACTGGTACGGCGCCAGCAACTACGCCCGCGGCTGACCCCGGATCTTGGCCAGGAAGCGGCCCATGTTCGGATCGAAGAGCGCCGGGGCCGCGGAATCGAGCTGCGGCCGGGTCCACCAGCGCCCATCGGCGAACTCTCGCGGGTCGAGCGTGATGGGCAGCGCCGGGCTCCCGGCCAGCAGATACCACAGGGTGACGTCAGCGTGCGTGTCGGAGCCCCTGGTCCGGGTGACCGCCACGAACACCGGGCGGCGGCCCGCGATCGAGAAGTCCGCCTCGATGCCCAGTTCCTCCCGTGCCTCGCGCTCGGCGGTGACCGAGGGTTCTTCGCCGGGCTCGACATGGCCGCCGGCCGGCAGCCATAGCCCGGCCAGGCGATGGTCGACCAGGAACATGCTCCCGTCCTGCTGATCGGTAAGGACGGCGTAGGACACGAGGTGCCGGGGCGGCGTAGCCGGCTTGACCCGGCGGTAGACGTCGGGTGTGCTGGCCAGCCAGGTCAGCGCGTCCGCCCGGTGGGCGCGCTCGGTGTCATCGGACGGCGCGATGGCGGCGACGAGTGCGGCTACGCCACGGAGTCCTGATGACACGGACCCAGCGTAGGTCCGCCGAACACGACCCGCCGGGTCGCCTCGGCGGCCAGTACGTCCGCGGCCGTGTGCCCGACACCCGCCAGCCGGATCAGCCGGTGCCGGAAGGGGAGACCGGCCGCGCGGGCCAGTCCGCGGACGTGCTGGTCGTAGCGCAGCCCGCGGTCCAGCCGGTTCGCGCCCTGCGCTATCGCCGCTGGGCTCACCTCGAGCAGCAGCGAGGCTCCGTCGTTGTCCAGCTCGCCCAGCACGATCGTGACGTCACGGCTGAGGTAGCGTTCCAGGCTCCGCCCCGGATTCGCGTCCACATGGCCGGGGGCACGGTCGAACCCGTAGCGCCAGTCGTTGACGTGCGCGGCGTCCGGCACCGGGACCGGCCGTTCCCGGCTGAAGTACAGGTACGTCGAGGGGTTGGCGACGACGAACCGGACCCGCAGCCCGCGGGCGGCCAGGACGTCGGGCCCACGGCCCACAGCCGCGTAGCGGTTCACGAACTGGCCGCCCGCCGAGTTGCCGAACACCACCACGGCCGGGTCGGGGCCGGGTTCCGGGGCCAGCCGGGCGAGCAGGCTATCCAGGACGCCGAACGAGCTGAGAGGAGCCCGCCCCAGCGCCGGGTAACCGCCCTTCCACTCCTCAACCCGCCAGTACAGCGCGCCATCAGCACTGTCCACGTCGGCCAGGAACTGCGGGGCGACGATGAGCGCATCCGAGGCGGCCAGCCGCGCCGCGTGCCGCGCGCTGGCCAGGTACCGGTCCGAGTCGCGCAGCGCGCCGTGCACCACGATCACGACCGGCCCCCGCCGCGGTCGGCCGAGCGGTCCCGAGGCGTGGCACGCCAGCAGCCCGGTCCCCTCGGGGCCGCTGACCGGGACCCGCAGGTCGCCCGTTGCCGCCACCGGCTGGTACTGCGTGTCGTCGCCGATCGCGAAGGCGTCGCCTGGGCCGGCCGCCTCCGTCATGCCGCCAGCGTATGCCGCCGGTGTGGTAGTCCTGACGGGACGCCTGCTGCCAGCGGCGCCCCGAGGAGCCCTGAGGAGAGGAGTCACCATGGACCTGGGCCTGCGCGGCCGCCGTGCGCTGATCACCGGAGGCAGCCGGGGCATCGGCTTCGCGGTGGCCGAGGCACTCG
>DAIOWL010000765.1:0-3969 GCA_036758545.1 Streptosporangiaceae bacterium
TCCGGCTGGGGACCACAGCAAACTCACGACAGTTGAATAAGCGAGCCCGCCAGTAGGCCCGAGTACAAGGGGACGACGAGCTGAGACCTCGCTCGGCCGCCGTTCTATCAACCCCTGGAAGACGCAGGCTGTTCCGGGCCGGGTCGACATCGGCGCGCCGTAGTTTTAGCGGCAGAATCGTAAAGCTGAAGCCAGACGTCGGCTACCTGCCAGGTCCGGGCCAATCTGAAATTATGCCCCGCCAGCAGCGGATCTTGCCGCCAGATGTTTACCTGGACGAGCCAGGCTCGCGGGACGGCACATAGCCTTTGAGCCACCTCGGCGGTGGGCAAATCAGTTCCGAGCAGGTTGCCTGCCTGGACCGGTGTCTTGCTTTGGGCGACATCGACCAGTTGCGCAAGGCCATACGGGTATGCAGCGGCCGCCTGACGCCAGCCGGACCAGGAGTAGAGAACCACGTCGCCACGGAGTGCGCGAGCGGCGATGATCTGATCCAGCCAGCGGACATTCTCGAAGTGGCCCTGCGAGCCGCGGACTGCCTGCTGCCCGGGGACAGCGGTCAATGCCAGGACAGCGATCGCCGCAACCCCCGCGGCCCGGCCAGCCGCGCTGATGGCGGCGCCGACGAGCAATGCCATGGCAGGCACGCTGATCAGGATGTAGCGGAATTCGAAGACGGGCTTGACGAGCGAGGCCACGACCAGGAGAGCGAGAGGCATGACGAGCCATGGCACGGTGAGCGCTAGCAGCCTGCCGGTGAACTTATGCTTCAGGACAGACCAGCCGGCCGCCCCGGCGAACGCGATGCCGACTCCGATGATAAGCTCCGCAACTTGGCTGACCGCGAGGGATCCGCTCCATCCGGCCACAGTGGTGGCCTCATGGTGATTTAGCGCCGGGATCCATTCGATGTCCGCGCGCTGGCGCCAGGCCAGTACCACCAGCGGAGCCACCGACAGGGCGGCGAGCCCCGCCGCGGTAAGCCAGCGACCGAGGTCATTAGCCCCGCTGCCGGATCCCCTGCGGTACCGCCCGGAGATAAGCGCGACGGTTATCCCGTGCGCCGGGAGGAGCAGCAGCCCGAACAGGTTCAGCGCGGCGAGCCCCGCCAGCGACACGGCGTACCCTGCCAGCCACTTGCGTTCCGTAGACTCGAGTACGCGCAGCAGCAGGTAACTCGCGGTGCAGGCCAGGGTCGTTGCCATCGCGTACGGCCTGGCGTCTTGCCCATGCCAGCTAGTGGCGGGCAGCAGCGCCCAGACCAGGCCGGCCACGAGGCCCGCCTTCCCAGGAACAATCCGTCGCCCGATGGCTACGATGGCCAGTGCGGTGGCCGACATCGCCAGTGCGGACGGCAGCCGCATGGCGAGCTCCCCGGTGCCTGCCAGCCGGGCGACAGGCCACATGATCAGGTAATACGCCCCGTGCACCGCGTCGTCGTTGGTCAGCATCCGGAGCAGTTGCGGCAGCGGCCGGTGCACCGCCGATATCGTCGCGGCCTCATCCCGCCAATATGACGGCCCGCGGATTCCCCACACCGCCACGGCCAGCGTCAGCAGCGCGGGCACGGCCAACTCCAGCGGGTTGCCTTGCTTTGACCGCGCCTGGGCTGACGTGGCCGCCAGCAGGTTCCTGCTGCGAGTGGCAGACATGCGCTTACCGTGCGCGGTAATCGGCATGGCCGTCAAGCAGCATCGCCCACGGTTGATACCGCCGGAGCCCTCTTGCGCCGTGCGGTGACCAGATCACCTTGCTCATGCGAGCCCGTTACCCCTTGCTGTCATACCCGGTCCGGTGACCATCCCTGACAGTTCCCAGCCGGACCTGCCAAATCGGAGACCTCCACCTGAAAATAGTCGACCCATCTGGGCGATGATTACGACCGATTCCTGATATATGGGGAAATCGCGGGCCGCAAGCGACAGATAATAAGTTAGCTAGGCTGCCATCGCTCGTCCGCTGGGGACATTGCGCGCGTGCGCCGGGCGGGCCTAAGGCAGAGCCCGGCGCTGACGCCGGGCCAGCGGCGCCGCAGGCGCCGCCTTGATCCAAGAACGGCCAACTCGGCAACGGGGTCACTAGACAGGTTCACTGGACAGTCGCAGTCAGTCAGCTCACGAGCGAGCCTGGTCTTCGGAGATATTCACGGTCACAAAGACTTGGCCCCGCTCTTGCCAGTCATGGGGAAGTCAGGGTTGCCAACTGCCGTAACCCATACAAACAGGGCAAAACACGTGATAGCTCAATTGCGGTAAAGGGTTCGACTAATCTATTCGAGCAGCGATTATAACGTTTTCGCCCGCATTGCGGTTGGTTGCGGATGAAGGCTAGACAAACTCAGGCATGGAGTCAAGCCTACGGGCACGCGTCCGTTGCCTCGTCCTTGTTTTCCGTGGCGTGCCCGGTGGCGTGGGCGTAAATCCGCACCTGATCGCGGCCGGCGTCCTTGGCCCGGTACAGCGCCATGTCGGCGGCCGCGAGCAACTCGAACAGGTCGTTGCCGTGCTGGCCGAGCACCGCGACCCCGATCGAGACCGTGACGTTGATGCGCGCGTCGGACGCGGCCACGCTCAGGGTGGCCGCGCTGGCGCGCAGCCGTTCGGCGATCCCGTACGCGCCGACGCCGTCGGTGCGCGGCAACAGCACGGTGAACTCCTCGCCGCCGAACCGGCCCACCACGTCGGACTCGCGGACCTGCTGCCTGAGCTCGGTCGCCAGCGCGCGCAGCACCTCGTCGCCGATCAGGTGGCCATGGCTGTCGTTGACCCGCTTGAAGTGATCGACGTCGACCAGCAGCAGGGCCAGCGGTGAGCCGGTGCGCTGGGCCCGCGCGACCTCCGTGTCGGCCTCGCGCTGCCAGGCGGTCGCGTTCAGCAGCCCGGTCTTCGGGTCGGTGCGGGCGGCGGCGGCCAGCTGCTGATGCATCAGGCTCCGCTGCAGCAGGATGACCGGCGGCAGAGCCACCAGCAGGAGCAGGTAGCTGAGCGCGCAGGTGACCGCGACGAGGATGCCGATGCAGGTTTCGGTCAGGTCGAGCAGCAGGGTTTCCCGGTCCCAGAGCATCTTCTTGATCGGCTCGTCGGGCTCGGCCAGGTGCGCGGCGACCGCGACGGTGAACGAGTTCACCACGGCGAACACGACGGCGCAGGCAACCGCGGTCAGCACCACCGAGGGGCGGGTCAGCAAGGCCCGTGAGGCGGTCAGCGTGGCATACACCGCGTTCGGAATGGCCAGGTGGAAGGTGGCCGAGGTGGCGGCGCCGGCCAGTCCGAGCGCGGCCGAGCTGAACACTCTTCTGTAGACCGGAATGCGCCGCGCTCGCGCGTAGAGGACGGCACCGACGGCGAACGGGGCGAGCAGCGCGTACAGCGGCGGCAGCAGCAGGGCGATCGGCAGCCACCAGGCGGACAGGAGGTCCCGCGACACGCCGGACGGCTGGCCGAGCCGCCGCATCGCCTCGATGCAGATCACCGCGGCCGCGAGCAGCGCGCAGAAGAGCAGCAGGTCACCCGGGCGCGGCGGGGTGGCGGCCAGCTCCCAGCCGATCAGGGCCATGTCGCAGGCCAGTACGACCAGCACGTACACAATGAGTGACGCAGGCATGGCCAGCAGCGGCCAGCCCGACGGCCACCGGAACAGCCGCCGCAGGGGCCCTTGACCCCGCTCCCGTTGCCCTATCGCCTCTTGTACTGCTGACATGCCCCCTGCCCATCATGAGCCAGGACGACGCGGCCGAGGGCCGCTCATCACGTTAAGTAACATTATAGAAGCGGTCCGTGCCAATGCGTTGCGAAACCGGTATGTTGCTCAGTGTGGTTTTCGGGGCACCAGCATAGAGATGAAGACACTCTTTCGCTACGGACAGATATGTCGTCGCTACAGACAGACATGTCGATCGTGGCGGAGCGTGTCGTGGCGCCGCACGGATGGCTACGCTATGATGTCGAGCGCATCCGCTCCGTGCGGCAC
>DAIOWL010000766.1:0-1553 GCA_036758545.1 Streptosporangiaceae bacterium
ACGCCACCACCCGCCTGGGCCCGGCCCGGGGCTACTTCTACCAGCTGATCTCCACTCTCGGCTGGACCAGCCTGCCGCTGCTGCCGAGGCTGCGGCCGCCCACCCTGATCCTGGCCGGTGATGACGATCCGATCATCCCGCTGGTCAACGCGCGGATCATGCGCCGGCTGATCCCGCGCAGCCAGCTGCACGTCTACCACGGCGGCCACCTCGAGCTGGCCGCCGACGCCGGTCGCCTGGCCGCCGTGGTGCAGGCCTTCCTCGATGCCGACCCGACTCCGGAGGGGATCGAGCCATGACGCAGGTGACGAACGCGCACCTCGGAGAATCCCTCGGGACGGACTTCTTCTCCGTCCGCGAGCAGTTCACCGACGAGCAGTGGGAGCACTTCATTACCGTCCGGCGGTTCGTCGACGAGGAGGTCGTGCCGGTCGTCGGCCCGTACTGGGAACGGGCCGAGATCTGCTGGCCGCTGGTCAGGCGGCTGCCCGAGCTCGGCATCGTCGGCGAGGACATCAAGGGCTACGGGTGCGCCGGGATGAGCCCGATGGCGTGCGGGCTGGTCACGATGGAACTGCACCGCGGCGACGGCAGCCTCGGCGTGTTCCTCGGCGTGCACGCGGGCCTGGCCATGAACTCGATCGCGTTGTGCGGCTCGGAGGAGCAGAAGCAGCGCTGGCTGCCGGACATGGCCCAGATGAGCAAGCTAGGGGCCTTCGCGCTGACCGAACCGGACCACGGTTCGGACTCGGTCGCGCTGGAAACCTCGGCGCGCCGGGACGGGGATCACTGGGTGCTGAACGGCCGCAAACGGTGGATCGGCCTGGGCAGCGTGGCCGACCTGGTCGTCGTCTGGGCCCGCAACACCGAAGACGGCCAGGTCAACGGGTTCGTCGTGGAGAAAGGGACAGCGGGATACCAGGCGCGGGTCATCGAGGGGAAGGTGTCACTGCGCTCGGTGTGGCAGGCCGAGATCACGCTGGACAACGTGCGGGTGCCGGACGCGAACCGGCTGCCGGAGGCGCGCTCGTTCAAGGACACTACCCGGGTCCTGGCCACCACCCGGAGCACCTGCGCGTGGGCGGCGCTGGGTCACGCCACCGCCGCCTACGACGCCGCGTTGCGGTACGCGCTGGAGCGACGGCAGTTCGGCGAGCCGCTGGCCAGCTTCCAGATCATCCAGCAGCGGCTGGTGTCGATGCTGGCGGACCTGACCGCGATGCAGCTGTACTGCCTGCAGATCGGCCGCCTGGCCGAGGCCGGGCAGCTGACCCCCACCGTGGCCGGGCTGGCCAAGATGCACAACACCCGCAAGGCCCGCGCGATCACCGCCGAGGCGCGCGACATGCTCGGCGGCAACGGCATCCTGCTCGACTACCAGGTCATGCGGCACATGGTGGACATGGAGGCCATCCACACCTTCGAGGGCACCGAGACCATGCAGACGCTCATCGTCGGCCGCGCCATCACCGGCCTCGGGGCCTTCACCTAACGATCCCGTCTCCCGCCTTACCAGGACGAGCTCAAGCCCCGTCGAGCCGGCGAAGCCCCGC
>DAIOWL010000766.1:1653-3962 GCA_036758545.1 Streptosporangiaceae bacterium
GCCCCGCCGGCGGCCCGCGCGGTCGCAGACGCAGCCGGGCCGGACGCGGCGACGTGCGCGCGGCGATCATCTCGCTGCTGAGCGAGGAGCCGCGCAACGGCTACCAGATCATCCAGGAGATCAACGAGCGCACCGGCGGCCTGTGGCGGGTGAGCTCCGGCTCCGTCTACCCCGCGATCTCCCAGCTGGAGGACGAGGGGCTGATCGAGCCCGCCGACGGCAACGGCCGCAGGCTCTTCGCGCTGACCCAGGCGGGCCGCGAGTACTCTGAGCAGAACGCCGAGCAACTCGCCCGGCTCTGGGAGGCCGGCGCCGAGGACGATCGACTCGACGACTTCCTGCGGTACCGCGAGCTGATCGGCCAGCTGGCCGCCGCGACCCGGCAGGTCAACGACGTCGGCACCCAGGCACAGCGTGAGGAGGCCAAGCAGGTGCTCACCCGCGCCCGCCAGTCGCTGTACAAGCTGCTGGCCGCCGACGCGGTCGAGGACGCCGCCGAGCCGACCGACTCGGTCTGATGCCGGGTGTCGGGTGTGGTCTCTGAATCCATTCCTGGACAGTTAGGTAAGGCTAACCTAAACTGGCGAGTCGGCGCACTGATCGCACGTATCCGTGCCAGTACGCCGCCCGGCAAGTTCAGCAGAGAGATGATGATGAGCGAATTGACGACCAACGTGGCGCGCCCCGCCCGGCCCGCGCGCCCGCAGGCGATTCTCAGCGTGCTGCACCGGGAGTGGCTCAGCCCGCACACTGTACGGATCACCGCAGGCGGGCCAGGGTTCGATGCGTTGCGCATGAACGAGTTCACCGACAAGTACGCGAAGATCATCTTCGTTGACCCGGGCCTGGGGCTCACGCCACCCTATGACCTGGCGGCCCTGCGGGAGTCGCTCCCGCCTGACCGGCAGCCGGTGACCCGCACCTACACGCTGCGGCGGGCCGACGTGCAGCGCCAGCAGGTCGCGATCGACTTCGTGGTGCACGGGGACGAGGGGATCGCCGCGCCGTGGGCGGCGCACGCGGAGCCCGGCGACATCCTCACCATGTCTGGTTCCGGCGGTGCCTACCATCCAGATCCGGGCAGCGACTGGCACCTGCTCGCCGGGGACGAGTCGGCTCTGCCCGCGATCTGCTCCGCCCTCGAGGCGCTGCCCGGCGATGCGCGCGGCCTCGCCTACCTCGAGACGAGCGACCCCGGCGAGTACCTCGATGCGACGCTGCCCAGCGGCATGGAGGTCATCTGGCTGCACCGGCCCCAGCCCGGTAGCCAGCCCCGGCTGCTCGCCGACGCGCTGCTGGCCGGGCCCTGGCTCTCTGGCCGGGCTGACGTGTTCGCTCACGGGGAGCGGGAGTCAATGAAAGCGGTCCGCTCGGCTCTCAAATCCAGGCTCGGCGACGGTGACCAGCTATCCCTGTCGGGCTACTGGGCATCCGGCCGGACCGAAGACGTGTTCCAGTCCGAGAAGCGCCAGCCGATCGGGCAGATCTAACATCGCCCAGGACCCGCGATCCGGGTGTCAGCCGGTGATCTGAAGATCGTCGCGAACGTCGAGGACGCCGCCCGTCATCCAGGCGGCGTCGATCACCGCGTCGTGCTCGGCCCAGGTGCGGACGTGGCCGCTCAGCGTGATGATGCCTCCCTTGGTGGCTACCTCCACGTCGCTGTCGTCGGGAACCAGTGCGGAGCGATCCAGCGCCTCCTGGACGTGCAAGTCGACGCCGGTCGGGTCCAGGACGTCGTAGCTGATCTCGATATCGTTCCTGACGTTGCGCAGGCCGATCAGGCCGGAGACCGCCCGTTGCGCGGCGGCGCGTTCGGTACCGTAGCCCACGGTGCCGGTCAGCGTCACGTTGCCGTCCTGCGCGGTGGCCTCCACGCCGTCCGGCACGGTGACGTTCAGCGCCAGTGCGTTGTTGGCCGCGGTGGTCAGCATCGCGTCGTCGCGGTAGTCGCCGACGGACAACACGACCTGCAGGTGATTGTGCACGTCCTTGACGCCGGCCACGCGCTGAGCGGCGGCGGCAGCCTCCAGGTACTGCGGATAGCTCGGTACGGTGCCGTTGAGAGCGACGTCCCCGCTAATGTTCACGACATGAATGTCCGCGTCGTCGACGAGCGGGTCGAACTTGAGCTCTGCTTCAACCGCTTCCCGGATATCTTTGGTCGTGCCCACTTCGGAATTCCTTCCCTGAGCGAATGAGGCGGCGGATTGCCGTCTACCGAGAGTCCACTCCGTGATCTAGCGCGGGTAAAGATGGTGGTGGCTCTCGTGGTATTGGCCCCCGCTATAGGATGAAATTGCCGGGAC
>DAIOWL010000767.1:0-3955 GCA_036758545.1 Streptosporangiaceae bacterium
ACGGCGGCGAGACCCTGGACCGCGCGCGGCGCCACGCCCTCCTCGCGGACCGATTCGGGCGGGCGCTCGTCCGGGGCGACCACGGCCAGCACGTCGGCGGCCAGCGCCATGATCTCCGTCGGGGTGCGGTAGTTGACGGTGAGCAGCTCCTCGCGCCAGCGGCCCTTCACGTACGGGTCGAGCATCTGCGCCCAGGAGCGGGCGCCCGCCGCGCTCCCTCGCTGGGCCACGTCGCCGACCACGGTCATCGACCGGGTCGGGATCCGGCGCATGACCATCCGCCAGGCCATCGCGGACAGCTCCTGCGCCTCGTCCACGATCACGTGACCGTAGGCCCAGGAGGGGTCGGCCCAGGCCCGTTCGGCCGTGGTGAGCTGCTGGCCCGGGTCGCGGTTCCAGTCGGCCAGCGAGCTCGCGTCCACGAGATCGGCGAGCCTGGTCGAGCCCCCGAAAGCCTCGTTTCCCACCGGGGTGATCTCGAGCACCTCGCGGGCGTATCGCTCCTCGGCACGGCGCTCCCGGTCCAGCGCCCGGCGGCGCCGCTTGTCCGCGGTGTCGTCGGTGCCGAGCAGCTGGGCGGCCTCGTCGAGCAGCGGCACGTCCGCCACGGTCCACGCGTCGGGGTGACCGGGCCGCAGCAACGCGGACCGTTCGGCCGCCGTAAGACCGGGGGCGGCGCGGCGGAGGGCACCTTCCTCGGCCAGCAGGCCGGCCACCAGCCGCTGCGGGGTCAGGAAGGGCCATAGCGCGTCGAGCGCGGCCCGGACCGGCGGCTCGTCCCACAGCCGGGCCCGCGCATAGGGGATGTCCTCGGGGTCCAGGTCGCGGCTGAGCGCCCGCGCCTCGGCGGCGGCGAGCGCGCCGAGCAGTTCGGTGATGAACATCCTGCGGGCCGCGTTGTGCGGCTTGCGCAGGCCGCGGGCCCGGTCGCGGGCGCGCAGCACGACCTGGTTCGGCACGGTCATGGCCACGCCGTCCGCGGTGATCACCAGGTCGCCTGGCGGCACCTGCTGCAGGTTGCGCACGGCGCGGCGGAGCACGTTCACCATCGTGACGTCGCCCTTGACCACGGCGGCTTCCGGATTGTCGTCGGGGGTGGCCTTGATGCCGGGGAAGAGCTCGGCGATCGAGCTGAGCACCACGTCGGTCTCGCCGAGGGACGGCAGGACCTGGCTGATGTAGCGGAGGAAGGTGGCGTTCGGCCCGATGACGAGCACGCCGCGGCGCTCGAGCGTGCGCCGGTGGGTGTAGAGCAGGTACGCGGCCCGGTGCAGCGCCGCGACGGTCTTGCCGGTGCCCGGGCCGCCCTGCACGACCAGCACGCCCTGCAGCGCCGAACGGATGACCCGGTCCTGCTCGGCCTGGATGGTGGCCACCACGTCGCTCATCCGGCCGGTACGGCGGCTGGTGATGCTGGCGATCAGCATGGCCTCGCCGGACAGGCTCCGGCGGTCCGGCTCGGACAGCCGGTCCAGGTCGAAGACCTCGTCGTCGACCCCGGTGACCGTGCGGTTCCTGGTGTAGATGTGGCGGCGGCGGATCAGCCCGTTCGGGTCCCTGGGGGTGGCGGCGTAGAAGGGGTGGGCCGCGGGAGCACGCCAGTCGATGAGCCGCGGCTCGTGCTCGTCGTCCCGCAGGCCGATCCGGCCGATGTACAAGGTCCCCGGGCGGTCGGCGGTGGGTTCGGCATCGGTGCGGCCGAAGCACAGGCCGTGCTCCACCGCGTTCAGCTGCGCCAGCCGCCGCGACTGCTCGGTCGCGGTGAAGTCGCGCTCGACCCGGGCCTGGAACGTGCCCCCGGCTCCGCCGGTTCCGAGTGTCTCGGTGAGCGCGCGCTCGGTCCGGTCCCGCGCCTGGTCGAGCAAACGGTAAAGCATTTCAAGATACGATTGTTCCTGGCCGATGGCCGAGGCCGATGCGGAATTAGTTTGACTAAGCGTCATCGTTATTGGTATACTTTCCTTGGCTCAATATTTGACGCGCTCGCTATTCGGTACAGAATACAGAAGCTTATCATCGCGTCCCCTCTCCCGGTAGTCCCGGGGAATGAGAAAGCATCGTCGCGCGGCTTCGACCTGGTCCGAGAGTACTCACCAGCCTCGCCTCCCGGGTGCCGCGCTCAGGACTGCTTTGCCGCCGGGCGCTTGCCGCAGTTATCCGAATTGGCGCGCAAGCGGGCGCCGACGCCCTTCCCGGCGGCCCTCCAGGGCATTCGCAAAACAACGGCAAAGGCGCTCGCTTAGCAATGCGAGGCGCCGGGAGCTGCGATTTACTGCCGCCCGGCCGCGCGGCCGGGTCATGACGCCCGCTCTCGCCCACCCTAAGATGAAGGGCAGACTTGAGGAGGATGAGACATGCCGGGAACCGAACGCGTAGAGATCACCGGTCCGTACGGTGATCGTTACGACGAGATCCTGACGCCGCAGGCCATCGACCTCATCGCCGCTCTCCACGCCGAGCTCGGCCCGCGCCGGTCCGAGCTGCTGACCGCGCGCCGCCGCCGTCAGGCCGAACTCTCCGGCGGCGCGATGCTCGACTTCCTGCCCGAGACGGCCGAGATCCGCGAGGACGCCAGCTGGCGCGTTGCGGCGCCCGCGCCGGGCCTGGTCGACCGCCGGGTGGAGATCACCGGCCCGACGGACAAGAAGATGACCATCAACGCCCTCAATTCGGGGGCGAACGTCTGGCTGGCCGACTTCGAGGACGCCAATACCCCGCTCTGGGACAACATGATCACCGGCCAGCTCAACCTCAAGGACGCGCTGGACCGGACGGTCGACTACACCAGTGCCGAGGGCAAGGACTACGCGCTGCGGCCCGACGATGAGCTGGCCACGATCGTGGTCCGACCGCGCGGCTGGCACCTGGACGAGAAGCACATCCTCATCGACGGCGTGCGGGCCTCCGGCAGCCTGGTCGACTTCGCCCTGTACATGGCGACCAGCGCGAGCAAGCAGATCGACAAGGGCAAGGGCCCGTACTTCTACCTGGCCAAGAACGAGAGCCACCTCGAGGCGCGGCTGTGGAACGACGCGTTCAACCTGGCCCAGGACGCGCTCGGCATCCCGCACGGCACCATCCGGGCCACCGTGCTGATCGAGACGATCCCGGCCGCGTTCGAGATGGAGGAGATCCTCTACGAGCTGCGGGAGCACTCGGCCGGGCTGAACGCCGGGCGCTGGGACTACCTGTTCAGCATCATCAAGAAGTTCCGCACCCGGGGCAAGGAGTTCGTGCTGCCGGAGCGGAACGCGGTTACCATGACCGCGCCGTTCATGCGCGCCTACACCGAGCTCCTAGTCAAGACCTGCCACCGGCGCGGGGCGCACGCGATCGGCGGCATGGCCGCCTTCATCCCGAGCCGCCGCGACCCCGAGGTGAACGAGCAGGCCGTGGCCAAGGTGCGGGACGACAAGACGCGCGAGTCCGGCGACGGGTTCGACGGGTCCTGGGTGGCGCACCCGGACCTGGTGCCGCTGTGCAAGGAGGTCTTCGACGACGTCCTGGGCAGCCACCCCAACCAGCTCAGCAGGCAGCGCGAGGACGTGCACGTCAGCGCCGAGGACCTGCTCTCGGTGAGCAAGACGCCGGGCGCGATCACCGAGGCCGGGCTGCGCAACAACATCAGCGTCGCGCTGCAGTACCTGGCCAGCTGGCTCGGTGGCAGCGGGGCGGTGGGCATCTTCAACCTGATGGAGGACGCGGCCACCGCGGAGATCTCTCGCTCCCAGATCTGGCAGTGGATCCACAACGACGTGGCGCTGGACGACGGCGTCGTGGTCAAGCGGGACCTGGTCGAGCGGCTCATCGACGAGGAGCTGTCCAAGATCCGCGCAGCGAGCGGCGAGGGCTTCGACGCCGAACGGTACGGCCAGGCGGTCGCGCTGTTTACCGAGGTCGCGCTGGCCGACAACTTCGCCGAGTTCCTCACTATCCCGGCGTACGAGCGGATGCC
>DAIOWL010000768.1:0-2701 GCA_036758545.1 Streptosporangiaceae bacterium
TCAGCGCGACCGCCATGACGCCTCGAGCAGCCCGGCCACCTCCGCATCGGCGAAGAACTGCTCGTGGGTGCGGGCGAAATGGATGACCCTGATCAGGTTGGCGCCGTGCGCCGCGCCCGACCCGGCAGCGTCCGCGTCCTCCGGAGGCTCGGGCCCGCGGCCCGGCCGGGGGAAGTGAGCGGCCACGACGTCGATGGCGGCGCCCTTCGCCGCGGTGAAGGCGTCCAGCGTCCGCGGGTGCACGTGCGCGGCGCTGGCGATCTGGAGGCGCTTGTCGAAGCGGGCAAGCTCTTGCCAGATGCCCAGTTCGGTCCGGTTGTGCACGAGCTGGTCGAGCAGCGGCGGCCGCGTCGCCGCGGCCCGGCGGAACGGGTCCGCGTCCGGGCTGGGGGAGGGGTCGCCGCGGCCGATGGCCTCGACCACGGCGCGGGTCACGAACGCGTCGGCGCGCTTGGCCAGCAGCGCCCTGGGCTCGAAGAACTGGAACGCCGCGAGCAGGTAGAGCAGCCGGTTCTCCTCCTCGTCGGTGGTGCTGATGATCGTCTTGGTGCCGGGCGAGAGCTCGCGCAGCGTGGCCAGCGCGGTCAGCCCGGTCGCGGCCGACTGCACGTAGCGCAGGTCCACGATGGCCGCCTCGAACGGCTCCTCGTAGGCCAGCATCCGGGGCAGCGCGGCCGGGTCGCGCACGCCGGCCACGGTGTGCCCGTCGAGGATGCCGCGCAGCGCCATCTCCACGTTCAGATAGTCGTCGATCACCAGGATCCGCATCAGTGCGCTCCTACCATGCCGACTGCCACCGGACGCACGCTCTGGTCCCGCCGCCGGCCCGGTCGGAAAACGTCAGCGAGCCCGAGTATCCCCGCAGGTGCTCGGCCATGACGGCCAGGCTCGTGACCGGATTGTCGAGCACTCCCGGCGGCATCCCCGGGCCGTCGTCGTCGACCCGCAGCACGGTCTGCGGCCGGGCCGCGCCCGGCTGCTCGGCCACCCTGACGGCGACCTCGATCCGCTGCGCGCCCGCCTTCCACGCGTTGGTCATCAGGTCTACCAGGCATCGCCGGGCCAGCTGGTAGTCGGTCCCGCTGAGCTGCACCGTATGGCTGGCCGGGTCGAGTTCCGCCGTAATCTGCCCGCCGCTGGGCAGGACCCGGGTCACGCAGTGCCACAGCAATTCAACGCCGCCCAGGTCGGCGGTTCGGCCGAGGGCAAGCAGGCGCGCCTCCTCGGTCAGCGCCAGCATCTCGCGGGCCAACGATCTGGTCTCCGCCCCGGCGCCGGAGTCGGCGTCCACCTCGCTGATCAGCGCGTAGGCCGCGTTTTTCACCAGGCTGTGCACGGTGACCGCGTCCTCGGCCCGGTAGCGCCGGGCCAGCAGGCCCAGCGCGTCCCTGGCGGCGCGCAGGATCAGCTCGTAGACGAGCGTGAACGGCAGCAGCAGCAACACGACCGCGCAGGCCAGGATCACGCCGAACAGTCCGCCGGGCACTGCCTCATGCTGCCAGTAGATCGGGTAGGCCAGGATCGCGAACAAGATGGCCGCGACGATCAGCGGCATCACCGGGCGCAGCAGCAGCACCACCCGTCCCGGCGGCATGTCCGGGGAGTACCAGCTCGAGTCGGTCATCGCCTGCAGGAACGCGCTCCACACGTGCACCACGATCAGCACCGTGCCCAGCTCGTAGACGAGGGCGGGCAGCGGGCGCACCGCGACCGGCCCGGCGTACAGCAGCGTTACCGAGATGATGCCGAACCCTTCCAGCAGGCCGGACAGATCGGCGGCGGCCCGCTGCCTGGCGCCGATCAGGTGCGTGGCCACCGCGCTCAGCCCGGGGATGTCGCGATCGACCAGGAAGTCGAGCAGCGAGGACCGGTTGTGCGCCCAGGCCGTGACCGCGCCCACCGAGCCGAGCGCGAGCATGGCGGCACCCTGCGCCGCGCTGCCGGCCGGGAACCACAGCAGCAGCACCCAGAAGCCGGCCATGCACCCGGCCCGCAGCAGCGCCCCGGCCCGCCACAGCGGGGTCTGGTACCGGACCGCGATCGCGTAAACCAGCGGCGTGCGCAGCGATGAGTCGAACACGATGGTCCTAACGGGCGGTATGGCCGACGGCACGGATTTTCTCACGGAAGGTGCCCGGCAGGCCTCCCCGATCTAGGAGTACCGAACGGGCCTGGCTTCCCGCATCCCCGGCCGCTGGTCAGCCTCCCTGGCC
The DNA here is from genome assembly GCA_036758545.1 of Streptosporangiaceae bacterium. Classification (GTDB taxonomy): domain Bacteria; phylum Actinomycetota; class Actinomycetes; order Streptosporangiales; family Streptosporangiaceae; genus Palsa-504. The sequence continues at coordinate 2,214 of DAIOWL010000768.1, forward strand.
CGGCACGGTGACCTCGTGCCACTCGCCCCCATGGGACCATACGCCATTGCCCTTGTTCTGGCCCGGTCCGGTGTCCGCGGTCGTGGTGTACAGCGGATGCCCGTCGTAGGTGGCCTGCAGCGCCCCGCCGGGCCGCACGATCGCGCCGATGGCGCCGCTCACCCCGGGACCCCAGGTCGCAGGCCCGGTCACCGGCGGCCAGCTCCGGGCGCAACTGCCCTGGCAGGCCGACTTATTGGCGCTGTCCGGGCCGAACCAGTACAGCGTGTAGCCCTCGTCGTCGGTCAGTACGGTGACGTCGCCGATGGTCCGGGTCTGCAGCATGGTCGCTTCGGCCTGTGGCCCGGGCGCCGATGGGCTCAGAAGGTGCAGCGCCCACCCCGAGCCGGCCGTGACGACGAGCACGAGGGCGGCCGCCACGAGCAGCCAGCGCCGACGCCGCCGCCGGCGCGCCACGCTCCGGACCAGCCGCCCCGGCATCCCATCCG
>DAIOWL010000768.1:2801-3953 GCA_036758545.1 Streptosporangiaceae bacterium
CGACGCCGCCGCCGGCGCGCCACGCTCCGGACCAGCCGCCCCGGCATCCCATCCGGATACCCAAGACCCCGATAGCCCGCATCCGGATAGCCCGCGTCCGGATGGCCCGCATCCCGATAGCCCGCGTCCGGATACCCCGGACCCGGATAGCCCGCGTCCGGATACCCCGGACCCGGATAGCCCGCATCCGTATTTCCCGGACCCGGATAATCCGCGTCCGGATAGTACGTAACCGTAATATCTGGTTCTGTATTGTCCGTGGTGGGTTCTTGCGCGGCGGCCTGGACCGGCGGCCGGCGCAGCAATGCGGGCAGCCCCGCCAGCTCGGCCAGCTCCGCCCGGCAGCCGGCGCAGGCGGCCAGGTGCCGCACCACCACCACGCGGTCGGCAGGAGCGATCGCGCCGGTCAGGTACACGCCCAGCTGCGGCCGGACCCCGGCACACATACCCGCATCGTCCATATGATCGCCCCGCCAGGCCGTTTCGGCAGGCGTCTCGCCCTACCAGGTATAACGGCCGCACCCGGCGGCCAGTTCACGCAGTGCACCGGATGACCCGCAGGTGGCCACCGCCGTCTGTGGAAATGAAAACGGCGGTAGCCACAGCTCCACGGCCGGGTCGGCCGGGAAACTATGCGGGGACGCGACCGCCCCCGCAATGGCCGCTTCCGTCCCCCGACCTCAACACGGATGCCGGGGCCGAACGGTTCACAATCTCGCTAGCTGACGTCGCGGATGGCGTCGAGCAGGTCGCTGGCCTGCTCGGCACTGGCCAGGGCGCCGTCGGAGCCGAACCGGCGCAGCGCCGCCAGCGCCTTGTCGGTCCCGGTCACTTCCAGGTCGGTCATCGCGATCAGGTGATCCAGGCTGAGCAGTTCGAAGAAGACGCTGGCCCGATACGGGCCGCTCAGCGAGCGGGAGAACCGCTCTTTGGCCTGCCGGAACGACTCGGCGCGGGCCGCCATCCTGTCCCGGTAACCGATGAGCAGGCGGCTGGTCTCCTCGATCGGCAGGAGGTTCCCCAGGAACAGGCGCATCATCATGTGGTGCCGCATCTCCGGCACGTTGATGGTGCTGCCCAGCCAGCTGGCCAGGGCCTCGGAGCCGGCTGGCCCGATCGAGTAGAGCCGCTTGTTGGGCTTGCTCTCCTGGA
>DAIOWL010000769.1:0-3952 GCA_036758545.1 Streptosporangiaceae bacterium
CAAGTCGATCGCTGATGCCGGCTGGTCCCAGCTGCTGTGGTGCATCGAGGAGAAGGCGGCTCAGTATGGTCGCACGTTCGCCAAGATCGGCCGGTTCGAGCCCACCAGCCAGGTGTGCTCGGCCTGCGGCGTCAAGGACGGGCCGAAGCCGCTCGGCGTCCGCCAGTGGACGTGTCCGGCGTGCGGGACGGTCCACGACCGGGACGTGAACGCGGCACGTAACCTGCTCCAGCTCGCGGCCAGTGGGGCCGAGAGTCAAAACGCCTGCGGAGGGACTGTAAGACCCGGCCTCGCCGGGCAGGTGGCGATGAAGCGCGAAAGGGACCCAGCCAACCGGCTGAGAAACAACCCCGAGACGGGGGTGCCGATGAGTGACTCACTATGACTCACTCATCGGCAACGGCTACTGAGTGGTAAGGTGCCCCGTGGTTATCTTGAACCGCCCGCTGCGCATCGCGCTCCTGTCGTATCGCAGCAAGCCGCACTGCGGCGGCCAGGGCGTCTACGTGCGCCACCTGAGCAGGGAACTCTGCGGGCTCGGACACCACGTCGAGGTGTTCTCCGGCCAGCCGTACCCGGAACTGGACCCGGGTCCGGAGCTGCGCGAGGTGCCCAGCCTGGACCTGTACCGCGACCACGACCCGTTCCGCACGCCGCGCTGGGGTGAGTACCGCGACTGGGCGGACGTGCTGGAGACCACGATGATGTGGGGCGGCGCCTTTCCCGAGCCGCTGACCTTCAGCATCCGGGCGCTGCGGGTCCTGGCCGAACGCGCCGACGACTTCGACGTGGTACACGACAACCAGGGCCTGGGCTACGGGATGCTCGGCGTGCGGCGGCTCGGATTGCCGCTGGTGACGAGCATTCACCACCCGATCAGCGTGGACAAGCGGATCGACCTGGCCTCGTCAGGCAAGCTCGCCGCCCTCAACAAGCGGCGCTGGTACGGGTTCGTCCGGATGCAGGCCCGGGTGGCCCGGCGGCTCGCCGGAACCGGGCCGCTGATCACCGTGTCGGAGTCGTCCCGCGATGACATCTGCCGTGACTTCCGGATCCGGCCCGAGCACGTGCGCATCATCCCGCTGGGCGTGGACACCCGGATATTCCGGCCGCGCACCCAGCCCAGGGTGCCGGGCCGGATCGTGGCGGTGGCCAGCGCCGACTCGCCGATGAAGGGGACCGGCACGCTGCTGCGCGCGGTGGGCAAGCTGGCCACGGATACCGACGCGCACCTGGTCATCGTGGGCAAACCCGCGCCCGCCACCGAACGGCTGGCCGCGCAGCTGTCCCTGGCGGACCGGGTCACGTTCACCCACGGCCTGTCCGACGAGGCGCTCTCGGCCCTGCTGGCCAGCGCGGAGATGGCCGTGGTGCCGTCGCTGTACGAGGGTTTCTCGCTCCCCGCGGTGGAGCACATGGCCTCCGGCACCCCGCTGGTGGCGAGCCGGACCGGGGCGCTGCCCGAGGTCACCGGCGACGCCGCCGTCCTGGTCACGCCGGGCGAGGACGAAGAACTCGCGGCCGTGCTGCGCCGACTGCACCACTCCCCCGCCGAGCGGGGCGCGCTGGCGGACCGGGCCCTGCTCCGGGTCCGCGAGCGGTTCGCCTGGTCCGCTGTGGCCCATGCCACCGCCGGGCAGTACCTGACCGCGATGGAAGGGCTGGCCACCACGAAGGGACAGGCACGAAAGGACAGGCCGAGTGCTGACCGTTGACTTCCGCCGGTTCCCGGTCCGGCCCGGCGACCGCGTGCTCGACCTGGGCTGCGGCGGCGGGCGGCACGCGTTCGAGGTGTACCGCCGCGGCGCGGACGTGGTGGCCTTCGACCTGGACCCGGCCGAACTGGCCCCGGTGACCGGGATGTTCGGCGCGATGCGGACAGCGGGCGAGGCTAACCAGGAGGCGGGCGCGACCGCGATCTCGGGGGACGCCACGGCCATGCCGTTCGGCGACGGCATGTTCGACCGGGTGATCGCGGCCGAGGTGCTCGAGCACGTCCTGGACGATCAGCGGGCGATGAACGAGCTCGCCCGGGTGCTGCGGCCGGGCGGCCTGGCCGCGATCACGGTACCGAGCTTCCTGCCCGAACGGGTGTGCTGGGCGTTGTCCACTGAGTATCACGAGGTCCCCGGGGGGCATGTGCGCATCTACACGCGGGTCGAACTGCAAGCCAAGCTGGCCAGGGCCGGGCTGACCGCGCTCTGGCACCACCACGCGCACGGGCTGCACTCGCCATACTGGTGGCTCAAGTGCGCGGTCGGCGTGGACAACGACAAGCACCGGCTGACCAGCGCGTATCACCGGCTGCTTGTCTGGGACATCATGCGCAAGCCGGCCGTGACCCGGCTCGCCGAGCAGGCGCTGAACCCGCTGATCGGGAAGAGCCTGGTGGTGTACGCGGTGAAGGCCCAGGCTGGGCGCGCGGATGGCTGAGGGGCAGCAGATTATCGGGGAAGCGCTGGAGCAGGCCGACGTATTGGCGACCGCTGAGTCCATTGCCCGGGTACAGGACCGGTCCGGGGCGATCGCCTGGCCGGACGGGCACGTGGACGCCTGGGACCACGTGGAGTGCGCGATGGCGCTGAGCGCCTGCGGACTGCGCGAGCCCGCCCGGCGGGCCTACCAGTGGTTGCGCGAGAGCCAGCGCGCCGACGGCTCATGGGCCCGTTCGGTCGAATCCGGGCGGGTCACCGATCCGGCGGCCGAAAGCCATCACGCTGCGTACGTCGCCGTCGGCGCCTGGCACGAGTACCTGGTGACCGGCGACGAGCGGCACGCACTGACCATGTGGCCGACGGTGCGGCGCGCGGTGGACTGGGCGCTCAGCCTGTGCACGACGCGCGGCGAGGTGCTCTGGGAGCGGGACGCGGCCGGCCTGCCGGGGACGTACGCGCTGCTGTCCGGGTGCGCGAGCATCCACCAGAGCCTGCGCTGCGCGGTGGCGCTGGCCAAGCTGGCCGACGACCCGCGGCCGGACTGGGAGCTGGCGGCAGACCAGCTCGGGCACCTGGTGGCCCGGCACCCGGAGGCGTTCGCGGACAAGAGCCGGTTCGCCATGGACTGGTACTACCCGGTGCTCGGCGGCCCGGTCCGCGGCCAGGACGCGGACCGCCGGATAGCGGCGGGGTGGGACACGTTCGTGGTTCCCGGTCTCGGGGTCCGGTGCGTGAGCGACGAGCCGTGGGTCACCGCGGCCGAGACCTGCGAACTGGTCATCGCGCTGAACGCCTGCGGGATGCGGGACCGGGCGCTCGAGGTGTTCGCGAGCGTGCAGCACCTGCGTCACCGGGACGGCTCCTACTGGACCGGCTGGCAGTTCGCTAACCAGGCGCCGTTCCCGCGGGAGCGATCCAGCTGGACCGCGGCCGCGGTGGTGCTGGCGGCGGACGCGCTGGCCGGCTTCAGCGGCGGTGCGGGGATCTTCAGGGACGCCGCGGACGAGGCGGGCCAGCCCGGGGACCGGACCGCGTGCGGGTGCGATCCGGCGGGCCGCGCCCAGGGAGCCGAACGGGCCTAGCGGTCAGCCGATGCCATCGCCGGCGCGCTCCAGCAGGCGCAGCGAGCCTGCCCCGGGGATTTCCGTGAACGCGCCGGACTTCAGGGCTCGCTGGTAGATCCGGTACGGCGCCTGGCCGCCGTCGGCTGGGTCGGGAAACACGTCGTGGATGGCCAGCACGCCGCCCGGCGCGACCCACGGTGCCCAGCCCTCGTAATCGGCGGCCGCGGCGGCGTCGGTATGGCCGCCGTCGATGAACACCATGCCGAGCGGGGTCCGCCACAGCCGGGCCACCTCGGCGGACCGGCCCACTACGACCACGACGTCGTCCTCGACCCCGGCCGCGGCCAGCGTGGCGCGCAGCCTCGGCAGCGTGTCCAGGCGGCCGGCGGCCGGGTCGACCAGGTCCGGGTCGTGGTACTCCCAGCCGGGCTGGTGCTCCTCCGAGCCGCGGTG
>DAIOWL010000770.1:0-3936 GCA_036758545.1 Streptosporangiaceae bacterium
GCCGCCTTGCGCTCGGCCTGGGCGATCCGGCGCTCGCCCATCGTCCGCAGGGTGGGCAGGGAGGCCAGCGCGACGGGCAGCGGGAGCCACAGGACCAGGATGCGGTAAGCGAACACGCCGGCCACCGCGGCGGCGAGCGGCGCGCCGCTGTACCACAGGCACACCGGCAGGGCCAGGGCCAGGATCCCGGCGCCGGCCAGCGGCGCGGTCCGGCGGGTGAACACCATGCCGGTGGCGTAGCCGACCAGCAGCGTGACCGCGTTCATTCGCGTGCCGAAAGCCGCGAGCCCGGCCCACACGGCGAAGGCGTCCGCAGCCCAGAACAACGCCATGCCGAGCATGGCCCACCCCCACCGGGGGCGGACGAACAGCTCGCGGATGAGGTGGGCCGCCTCGAGGAAGATGCCCACGGCGCCGCGCCAGCCGGGTCGGCCGCGGAACCTGCCCCGGTACCGTTCGGCGGCCCAGAAACCGATCAGCATCGCGGGAACCGGGATGATCGCCCAGGGCAAGGTGAAGTCGGGCGGCGGCACGCCGAGCCCGGACACCAGGACCGCGATCGCGGCGCCGCATCCACCGAGCGCCAGCACGGCGAGCTCCAGGCCGGCCAGGCCAGTGGCCCGCGCCTTGGCGTCGTGCTCGTCCGCGCCCGCCACCTTCAGAGCCTTCTTGTCCAGGGCACCCCAGCCATGCGCCAGCAGCCCGCCGAAGCCCGCGGCCACCACCGCATGCATCTGCCGCCTGGGCAGCTTAGGACCGCCCTCGACGCGGAAGATTCCCTGGTAGGCGAGGAAGTACCCGGCGAAGGAGACGACCAGGGCCCCGGCCAGTACGACGAGCCAGCCCCAGTGTACGTCGCCGACTGCCGCGCGCACCTGCGAGAATCCGGCCACGTAGGCCAGGCCGACTCCGGCGGCCAGCTCGAGCAGGGCGGCCAGGGCGACGAGCAGGGCGAGTTCTGCTCCGTGCCGCTCCACGTGAGGAACCGAGAAGAACCGCCGCACTTCCATGGTGAGCCCTTCTGCCCCGCCGCGGCCGGGTCATTCGGGGGGGATCAGCCGGGCAGCGTTTCTCCTCCGATGGGCGCCAGTACCTCGCCCGAGTAATAGCTGGACAGCCGGCCGCTGGCGAAGAAGACGTAGGACGGGGCGATCTCGTCCGGATGCGCCGCCCGGCCCATCGGTACCTGGCTGCCGAACGCGCCGACCTTCTCCCCCGGGAAGGTGGCCGGGATCAGCGGCGTCCAGACCGGCCCGGGCGCCACGCTGTTCACCCGGATGCCGCGGTCCTGCAGGGCCTGGGCGAGGGAGTAGGTGAGGGCGAGGACGGCGCCCTTGGTCGCGGCGTAGTCGATCAGGCTCTTGTTGCCGCGCAGCCCGTTGATCGAGGCCGTGTTGATGATGACGCCGCCGTCGGGCAGGTGCCGCAGCGCGGCCCGGGTGGTCCAGAAGTAGCTGTAGATGTTGACGCGGAACGTCCGGTCCCACTGCTCGGTGCTGAGCTTGGTCAGGTCGTCGACCGGCTCCTGGGTGGCGACGTTGTTCACCAGCAGGTCGAGGCCGCCGAGTTCGGCCACGGTCTGTTCCACCGCGCGATCGCAGTTACCCTCCTCGGCGAGGTCGCCGCGGATCGTCACGCAGCGCCGTCCCGCCTGGCCGACCAGCTCCGCGGTGCGGGCGGCGTCCTCGTCCTCCTGCTCGGACAGGTACGCGATCGCCACGTCGGCGCCTTCCTTGGCGAAGGCCACGGCGACGGCGCGCCCGATACCGGAATCACCGCCGGTGACCAGGGCGCGGGCGCCGGTCAGCAGGCCGCGGCCCTCGTAATCACGCATCTCGTCGCGGGGTTCAGGGTCCATCTCGGCGGTCCGGCCGGGGTAGGACTGCTCTTGCTCAGGCGGAGGGTGCTCGGCCGACGGCGTAGTCATGGCGGTCTCCTTACGGTCCGTGTTGAGCCGTCCCCGCTACCCGCAGGGTGACGGTTAATCCACGATCCGATGGGCAGGCAGGCGGCCCATCCCCTGACCGAGTAACTAAGGAGGAAAGATGGCAGACGTATTCACCGTCCTGGGCCAGGACCACCAGGAGGTCAAGCGAATGCTGGCTGAGCTGGAAAAGGGCCCGACCGCGGCCACCGGGGCTAGTGAAGCTCAGCTGGCGCTGCGCAAGAAGATGACTGAAGAACTGATAATCGAGGAGTCCCGGCACGAGGCGCTCGAGGAGATGTACTTCTGGCCCGCTGTGCGCGACCACATCCAGTCCGGTAGCACGCTGGCCGACGAGGCAATCGGCCAGGAGCAGGCGGCTAAGCAGGTCCTCGCCGATCTGGACAAGGCCGACTCCGGTGACGCGGAGTTCGAGAGGCTGCTCGGAAAGTTCGTCACGGACGCCCGGGAGCATATCGACTTCGAGGAAACGCAGGTGTGGCCGCTGCTGCGCACCGCACTGCCCGCCGAGACCTCGGCCGAGCTCGGGGAGAAAATCGCCGAGGGCAAGAAGACCGCGCCGACACGGCCGCACCCGCATACCCCTCCGTCGCCTGGTGCGCTCAAGGCGGCGGGGCCGGTGGCGGCGGCCGCGGACAAGGCACGTGACAAGCTGACCGGTCGCGGCAGCGACTGACGAGACGGAGTTTCGTGGTGGATCGCGCCGAGGGCCAGCCGGAGTCCATGCCTTCCGACTGGAGGGAGTGGCACCGCTGGACTGAGAACGCCGACTGGACGGACTGGCGCTCCTGGCTCAGGAAGGTCGCCTCGACGGACTGGGCCTCGGCGCCCTGGCCGTCCGCGCCCTGGGAACAGGCCGCCGCTCCGGCAGGAATCTCACTCACCATGCGGGCGATCGAGGAAGACGAGCTGGGCCGGCATCTGACCGCGACCTGGCCGGCGTTCCAGCGGTGGTGGCGGGACGGCCCGGGCGCCCAGCTCACCGCCGGGCAGGCCGGGGCACGGCTCGACGAGCACATGCCCGAACTCGTCCCGGCCTGGCGGCGGCTGACGGGCCTGCTCGGCGAGAACCCCGAGGCGGCCGCCGCACTCGCGTTGTGGAACCCGCCGCCCTTCCTGACCGGCTGCTCGCAGGCGGCGGTCCTGCCGGACGGCCCGGCGTTGATCCGCAACTACGACTGGGATTACCGGCTGTTCGACGCGGTGGTGGCCAGGACGGCGCTCACCGGTCCCCGGGTGCTCGGCATGCTCGACTGCCTGTGGGGCCTGCTGGACGGGGTCAACGACGCCGGCCTCGCCGTCTCGCTCGCCTTCGGTGGCCGGCCCCAGGTCGGCGAGGGGTTCGGGATCCCGCTCGTGATCCGCTACGTGCTGGAGACCTGCGGGTCCACCGAAGAGGCGATGCGAACGCTGCGCCGTCTGCCCGTCCACATGTCGTACAACGTCACGACGGTGGACCGGGCCGGCAGCCGGGCGACGGCGTACCTGGCGCCCGACCGGCCGGCTCACGTCACCGGCCGGGCCGTGGCCACCAACCACCAGGGCCAGGTGGAATGGGCGCCGTACGCCGCCGCGATCAAGACCGTCGAGCGGCGGCGGCACCTACAGGCGCTCCTCGACGCGGGCAGCGGCGCCGCCGACGTGGCGGCGGCCTGCCTGCGCCCGCCGTTGTACGCCACCAGGTTCGGCGAGGGTTTCGGCACCCTGTATACCGCCGAGTACCGCCCGGCCGAGGGCGTCGCTGCCTACCACTGGCCGGACCGCGTCTGGGAGCACTCCGTAGAGCGGCTCGGGCCCCGCAGCATCGAGATCAGGCTCGGAGGAGATCCGGACGGACGGCAACTGTGATCACACCGACATCAGCCGCGTGTTTCCAGCTCAGGAGCCGGGGTAGCGGGAAAGCTGGCCGGACCAGTGGTCAGGGCGGTGTCCACGGTCCGCGCCAGGCCGTGCCGCTGGCCGGGCCACGGGGCCGGCCAGCGCACGGCCCT
>DAIOWL010000771.1:0-3931 GCA_036758545.1 Streptosporangiaceae bacterium
CGACGAGGTAATCGATCACCGCCGACCGTTCGGCCCAATCCGGCAACGGGACCTCAGCGCCGAACCAGGCCCTCAGCTCCTCCGACATCGGCGGAAGCTCAGACCGGCTGGGGACAGCCGGGCTGGTCGACATCAGCACCAGCGAGTCGACGTGATCCGGATGACCCAGGGCAACCTGCTGCGCGAGGGCGCCGCCCATCGAGACACCGGCCAGGTGAGCGCTCCGCCGCCCGAACGCGTCCAGCACCCCGACCGCATCGGCCGCCAGGTCCGCGCCGGTGTACCCCGGCTTCCCGGCTGGGTAGCTGACCGACCGCCCGGTGTCGCGATGGTCGTAGCGGATGACGAACCGCCCGCCCGCCGCCAGCCGCTGGCAGAAATCGTCCTCCCACCAGTCCATCGAGGCGCCCATGCCGCCGATGAGCAGGATCGCCGGGTCGGCCGCGTCGCCAGCAACATCCACGCACAGGTCGACGCCGTGAACATCAACGATCCGGGGCCCGTCCATCACGCGACCGGCCGGTACCGGACGTTCACGGCCGACAGGGGATCGCTGTCACCGGCCCGGTGGAGACGTACCGGCTTGCCGCCGGGGTTGTCGTACAGCCGGATGCCCTGGCCGAGCAGGACCGGCACGATGTGCAGGTCGATCTCGTCGATCAGTCCCAGCTCGAGCAGCTGGCGGCCGATGGTGGGCGAGAACACCTCAAGGTTCTTGCCGCCGGCCGCCGCTAGCCCGATCCGCACCGCCTCAGCCGGGCCGCAGTTCAGGAACGTGACGTCGTCCGCGGGCACCGCGTCCTCGGGGTGGTGGGTGAGCACGAAGATCGGCCCCTGCCAGGCGCCGCCGTACGGGCGGCTGCCGTCGATGGCCTGGTCCCAGCCGTTCCGGCCGCCCAGGATGGCGCCCGTGGTCTCGACGTACTCCCCGATCAGCCCCGGGCGGAGCGAGACGCCGGTCATCCAGTCCATCCGGTGGTCCGGTCCCGCCACGAACCCGTCCAGGGACATCGCGAAGTGAAACAGCACCTTCCCGGCCGCGGTCTGCGGCGTGGTGTCGCTCATGAGGTCACCTCCAGGAAATCTGCTTGCGATTTGCAATCGGTAGGCCCACGCTAGGCCATCTGATGGTAGATTGCAACCAGTTCGAGGGTGAGGTGCGAGATGGCGGAGCCAGCCCGGTCGGGGTGTCCGATCAACGCCGCGGTCGAGGCGTTCGGCGACAGCTGGAGCCTGCTCGTGCTGCGGGACGTGATGTTCGGCAACAAGCGCTACTTCCGGGAGCTGCTGGCCGGCTCCGAGGAGGGGATCGCCTCCAACATCCTGGCCGACCGGCTGAAGCGGCTGGTCAGCGCCGGCCTGCTGACCCGTGAGGACGCGGGGCCGGGACGGCGGGCCGCCTACAGCCTGACCGAGGCGTCAATCCAGCTGGTGCCGGTCTTCGCCCAGCTGGGCGAGTGGGGCCTGCGGCACCGCCCGGCCACGAAGCGGCTGCGGGTGCGAGCCGAGCTGCTCTACGCCGGCGGCCCGGAGCTGTGGAATGAGTTCATGGCCGAGCTCCGCACCATCCACCTCGGCGAGCCGGCGCCGGAGCGGAACGGCGGCCCGAGCGTCACCGAACGCCTGGCCGAGGCCTACGCCGCCGCGCTCTGATAAATCCGCCGCAGCGGGCGGAGTACCGTGGGGGGTGGTCGACGGTGCACGCACGCTCGGGGCAAGGAGCAGCGGCATGATCGAAGCGCAGGACCTGACCAAGGTCTACGGCGGCAAGGCGGCCGTGGACCACCTGTCCTTTACGGTCGAACCGGGCCGGGTGACAGGATTCCTCGGGCCGAACGGCGCGGGCAAGTCCACCACCATGCGGCTGATCCTGGGCCTGGACCGGCCGCAGAGCGGCTACGCCCTCATCAACGGCCGGCGTTACCGTGACCTGAAGGATCCGCTGCACACGGTCGGCGCGCTGCTCGAGGCCAAGTCCGTGCACCCAGGCCGTTCGGCCCGCAACCACCTGCTTTTCCTGGCCCAGACCCAGGGCATTCCCGCGAGCCGGGTCGAGGAGGTGCTGGCCCTGGTGGGCCTGCAGGAGGTGGCGGACAAGCGGGCCGGCGGTTTCTCGCTCGGCATGAGCCAGCGGCTCGGCGTGGCCGTGGCCATGCTCGGCAACCCGGAGATCCTGCTGCTGGACGAGCCGGTCAACGGGCTCGATCCCGAGGGCGTCCTGTGGATCAGGAACCTGATGAAGAGCCTCGCCGCCGAGGGCCGGACCGTCCTGGTCTCCAGCCACCTGATGAACGAGATGGCGGTCACCGCCGACCACCTGATCGTCATCGGCCGGGGCAAGCTCATCACCGAGGCCAGCACCGAGGATGTCATCGCCCGCAGCACGGACAAGTCGGTCCGGGTGCGCACCCCCGACGCGGACCGGCTGGCCGAGATGATCACGGCGGCGGGCGGAAAGGTCGCCCGCGGTGGTGCCGAGAGCGGTGCGGTGAGCAGCGCGGAGAACGGCGCCGGGCTGCTCACGGTCACCGGCCTGGAGGCACCGCGGATCGGCGAGCTGGCCGCGTCGGCATCCATCGTGCTGCACGAGCTGACCCCGCTGGCCTCGCTGGAAGGGGCGTTCATGGAGCTGACGTCCGGCAGCGTCGAATTCGGCGCAGCGGCGGTCCCCGCCGAGGAGGTCCCCACCGGGGAGGTCCACGCCGGAGAGGGGAGCACCCCATGACGGCCACCGCGCCGGTCACCCCGGCCCGCGGGCCCGCGGACCCGGCCCCCGGCCGCCACGCCGGGTTCCCCGGCCTGCTGCGGGCCGAGTGGACCAAGATCCGCTCGGTGCGCTCCACCGTCTGGACGCTGGTCATCTTCGTGGTGGTGTGCATCGGCTTCACCGCGCTGATCGCCTGGCTGACCGAATCGAACTGGTTCGGCCCGCGGGCCGCGGCACGGGACGCCAGCGTCCTGTCCGACCCGGTCGGCTTCATCCTGGGCACCGGCATCGGCCTGGGCCAGCTGGCCATCGCCGTCCTGGGCGTGCTGATCATCACCAGCGAGTACTCGACCGGGGTGATCCGCGCCTCGCTGCTGGCCGTGCCGCGCCGGCTACCGGTGCTGGCCGCCAAGGCGGTGGTGTTCGCCGTTCTCCTGCTGGTGGTGACGGAGATCGTGGCCTTCTGCTCGTTCTTCGTCGGTTCGGCCATCCTGCACGCCCACGTGCCGGTGGCGCTGGGCGACCCGGGCGTCACCCGCGCCGTGATCGGCGCCGGGCTGTACCTCACCGTGCTGGGCCTGCTCGCGCTGGCCATCGGCACCATGATCAGGCACACCGCCGGGTCCATCTCGACCATCATCGGCGTGGTGTTCGTGCTGCCCATCCTGACCGGGCTGCTGCCGAGCAGCTGGGGCGCGCACATCAACGCCTACCTGCCCGAACAGGCCGGGACCCTGATCACGCACACCCACGAGACCGCCGACGACCTGCTGTCCCCCTGGCAGGGCTTCGGGGTCCTGTGCATCTGGACCGTGCTCGCCCTGGCCGTCGCCGCCTACCTCCTTGAGCGCCGCGACGCCTGAGTCGCCCGGGCCCGCTGAAACAGCGTTAGGCTCGTATGTCAGTCAGCCAGGAGGTCAACCCCGTGCCGCACAGCCCGATCGCCAGTGGCGAGAGCGAACTGCCGCCCTTTGATCCCACCGTGCCGAACCCCGCGCGCATGTGGAACTACTGGCTGGGCGGCAAGGACAACTTCGCGGCCGACCGTGAGGCCGGCGAACAGATCCTCGAGGTCATGCCCTCGATGCCGCTCATCGCCCGCGCTGTCCGTCTGTTCCTCATCGACGCGGTCCACCAGCTGGTGACCGCCCACGGCATCCGCCAGTTCCTCGACATCGGCACCGGCCTGCCCACCGCCGACAACACCCACGACGTCGCCCAGCG
>DAIOWL010000772.1:0-3929 GCA_036758545.1 Streptosporangiaceae bacterium
GCCCGCGTGAGGCGGCACGCCGCCCGCGGCCGGGCCGGCCTGCGGTTCGCGGTCCTGGCCCTGGCTGCCTGCGGCGGGATGATGGCGGCCGGCGCCATCGCGGCCCCGGCGGCCAGCGCGCACGCGGTCCTGGTCGCCAGCACCCCCGTCGACGGCTCCCGGGTGAATACTGAACCGGCGCAGGTCCGGCTGACCTTCGACGAGCCGGTCGGGCTGATAGCAGCCGACGAGCAGGTCATCTCCGCGACCGGGGTACGCGCCGACACCGGGCAGGTGCGGCTGGCCGAGGGCGGCACCACGATCGTGCTGCCGCTGCGGCCGCATCTGCCGCGCGGCACCTACTCCGCCACCTGGCGCGTGGTGTCTGCCGACACCCACGTGGTCTCCGGTTCGATCACATTCGGCCTCGGCGTCCAGCCGGGGGCCGGGGTGGCGGCCACGCCCGACCACACCGGGCAGCTCGACATCATCGCGGACATCGCCGAGGGGCTGATCTACGCCGGCCTGGTGCTGCTGGCCGGGATCACCGCCGCGGCCAGGCTGCTGTGGCCGTGGACCCTGCCGTCGCGCCGGGTGCGCGGCCTGGCCTGGGCCGGCTGGGCGGCGCTGGCGGCCGGCACGGCCGCGGAGTTCGTCCTGCAGGGCCCCCGGGCCGTCAACGCCAGCTGGGCGGCCGTGTTCCGGCTGCGGGATGCGGGCGGCACGCTGGGGTCACCGTTCGGCCAGGAACTCGCGGCCCGCCTGGCGCTGCTGCTGCTCATCGTCCCGCTGCTGACCCTGAACGGGCGCGGCGGCCGGCGCGGAGACGTCCTGCGTGCCGCCGCCGGGCTCGCGCTCCTGGTCTCGGTCGCGGTCGCCGGACACGAGGCGGCGGGACCGGACGTGGCCCTGGCGCTACCCGCCGCGGTCCTGCACCTGGCGTCGATGGCGGTGTGGCTCGGCGGCCTGGTGGTGCTCGGGTTCGCGGTGCTGCCCGCGCTGCGGGCCGGCACGGTTACCGACGCGGGCCTGCGGCGATGGTCGGTAACCGCCTACAGCTGCGTGATCTGCCTGGTTGTCACGGGGGAGTACCAGGCCTCCCGGCAGGTCAGCCCGGTCCAGGCGCTGTGGTCGACCCGGTACGGCGTCGTCTTGCTAGTCAAGGTCGCCCTGGTCGCGATCATGCTGGCCGCCGCCCTGCTGGCCGAACGGCACGTCATGGCGGCCGCGGTACCGGGCCGCCTGCTCCGCGCCGTGCGGCGCAGCGTGAGCATCGAGATCGTCACCGCGGTCCTGGTGCTCGCCGTCACCGCGGTCCTGGTGTCCGAGCCGCCGGCCCGGACCACCTTCGGGCCGGCGGTCACGCTGTCCGCGCCGCTGGGGGCCGACCACGTCAGCGTGCGCATCGACCCGACCCGCCGCGGCGCCCAGGCCATGACCCTGCGCATCCTGACCGCCGCGGGTGCTCCCGTGCCGGCCCACACCGTGACCGCCACGCTGTCGTCGGCCCAGGTGGCCGCGCTGCGCCTGACGCTGCGCCGGCTCACCCCGGACGGCTCGCAGTGGGCCACCAGCGCCGCGGTCGTCCCGCTGCCGGGCGTGTGGACGCTCACCCTCGACGTCGCCCTCGGCCCGGCCGACGCGTACGCCACCTCCGCCACCTACCGGGTCTGGTGACCGGCGCGCGTGCTCACCGCTAATAACGGATGTGCTAAATAGATGACGCATGTTGTGCTAAACCGTCAGCAGCAGGTGTGCTGAATGCGGATCTGGCCCATTTTCGGAGTCTGGTGCGTATTTCGGGATAACGACAGCAGCGGCCGAGGCGTGTGATTGCCTCACATGCCCCACAGGAACCAGCAGTCACCGCGCACCACGCCCGTCCCTGGGTGAAGGGCCCCCCGCCCCCATCCGACGCCTTCGTTCGCGGGGTGAAGGGGCCCTTGCCCCCATCTACCGGGGGTAAGGGCCCCTTCACCCCGTTACCCTGCGGGCCAGCCCACCGCAACCGTCCCGGAATGTGTGGACGATACGTTTGCCGACCGCTAGGCGGTCCTCACCTGCCTCACAGGCACCACCGGCCACTGCCGTCTGCGGGCGATTCCGGGGTTGTGTGCCACTACCCTCGTCTTGCGGGGCTTGTATGCCCCAGCCCCCGCCACCCGGCAGGCATGACAGCCGCGGCCATCACGTCATGTGCGCCAGGGGCCCTTTCTACGGGGCGGCGCCCCCGCCGGGGGCCTCTAGGATGGCTGAATGCCGGTCCTGGGCACCAAGCTTCACGTCCCGGCGATGCGACGGCGGCTCGTTTCCGGTTCCCGGCTGACCGATCGCCTTCGAGCCGAGCCGTCGTGGATGCCGCGGCTTGTCCTGGTGTCCGCTCCGGCCGGGTTCGGCAAGACGACCCTGATCGCGCAGTGGCTGGCGTCGGGTGGGCGCGGTAACGGGGAGAATGAGCCGGCCGGGCCGTCGCCGCGCGTGGCGTGGCTGTCGCTCGATACCGGGGACAGCGAGCTGCGCCGGTTCGTCACCCACCTCGTCGCGGCCATCCAGGTGAGTAGCCCCCAGGTGGGCACCGAGGCCCTGGCCCTGCTGGACAGCGGCCGAACCCTCCCGGCCGAGGCGGTGCTAGTCAGCCTGGTCAACGACCTCGACGAGCTCGCCGGGCCGACCGTGCTGGCTCTCGACGACTATCACGTTATCGACGCACCGGACATCCACGAGTCCGTGACGTTCCTGCTCGGCCACCTGCCGCCCCAGGTCACCATGGCCATCACGACGCGCGCGGACCCGCCCCTGCCCCTGGCCCGGCTGCGCGGCCGCGGCGAGCTGCTCGAGCTGCGCGCCGCGGACTTGCGCTTCACCGCCGGCGAGGCGGACGCGTTCCTCCACGACGTCATGGGCCTCGACCTCGATCCGGCGCACGTCGCCGCGCTCGAGCACCGCACCGAGGGATGGGCCGCGGGGCTGCAGCTGGCCGCCCTGTCGGCCCGCGGCCACACCGGCGCCGGGGACGCTGCGGGGGTGGCCGGCTTCGTCGACGCGTTCACCGGCAGCCACCGCTTCGTCCTGGACTACCTGGTCGAGGAGGTGCTCACCAGCCAGCCCGAAGACGTTCGCCGGTTCCTCCTCGACACCTCGGTACTCCTGCAACTGACTGGCGCGCTGTGCGACGCGCTCACCGGCCGCGACGACGGCCGCCAGAGGCTCGAGCTCCTCGAGCGCGGGAACCTGTTCGTCGTCCCTCTCGATGATCAGCGCCAGTGGTACCGCTACCACCACCTGTTCGCTGACGCACTGCGCGCCCGGCTCCTCGACCGGTACCCGGACCGGGTGCCCGGGCTGCACCAGGCCGCCAGCCGCTGGCACGCCGAACACGGCCTGCTCGCCGACGCCGTCGTCCACGCGGTCGCCGGCGATGACGTCGATCGCGCGGCCGATCTGGTCGAGCTCGCGCTGCCAGACCTCCGCAAGCACCGGCAGGACCGCACCCTGCGGGAGTGGTTGCGCGCTCTGCCGGACGACGTCGTCCGCGGGCGTCCCCTGCTGGCCGCCTTCCTGGCCTGGACGCGGCTCTCCGAAGGCGATCTCGATGGAGCCCAGGCGTGGCTCGATGATGCCGAACGGGCGCGGGAGGCCGTTCGGCCGGAAGCGATGACGGGTCTCCCTGACTCGCTGGCGGAGGCGGCCCGCGCCCGGAACGAGGAGCTGCGGACCCTCCCGGCCACGATCGCGGCATATCGCGCCGCAATCGCCCAGGCCCGCGGCGACGTCGACAGCACCGTTGCGCACGCCCGCCACGTGCTGGAGCTGGCCGGGCCGGATGACCATCTCGCCCGCGGGGCCGCGGCCGGCTTCCTCGGCCTGGCCGCGTGGGCCGCCGGCGACCCCAGCACCGCCGTCGACACGTTCAGCACGGCGGTCGCGAGCCTGCACAAGGCCGGCAACAT
>DAIOWL010000773.1:0-3926 GCA_036758545.1 Streptosporangiaceae bacterium
GGGTCGAGCTGGTTGCCGCAGTTGTCGCACTGGTCGCCGCGGGCGCTGGGGTAGCCGCAGATCGGGCACGTGCCCTCGATGTAGCGGTCGGGCAGCGTCCGCCCGGTGGACGGCGAGATCGCGCCCAGCGTCGTCTTGCTGAAGATGTAGCCGTTCTCCAGCAGCCGGATGAAGATCTCCTGGGTGACCGCGTAGTGGTTCAGCGTGGTGGTCCGGGTGAACAGGTCGTAGGTCATGCCCAGGCTGGTCAGGTCGTCGACGATGACCCGGTTGTAGCGGTCGGCCAGCTCACGGGCCGACACCCCCTCGGCGTCGGCCTGGACCTGGATCGGCGTGCCGTGCTCGTCGGTGCCGCTCACCATCAGCACCCTGTTGCCCGCCATTCGCTGGTACCGGCTGAACATGTCGCACGGCAGGGCGAAGCCGGAGACGTGACCGATGTGCCGGGGGCCGTTCGCGTAGGGCCAGGCGGGGGCGGACAAGATGGTGCGCATAGTTAAAGCCTAGGGGCAGCGGCCGACTGCTCACGGTGATTGACCGACTCGTCCGAGACGGGGCCCGGCGTCGCGGTCACCGGGTGCCTGGTGTGCTTGATGCCCAGGATGGACAGGAAGAACGTGCCCAGGACCACCTGGCAGCTCACGATCAGCGCGGTCACCGACGGGATCATGATCCGCAGCGAGTGCTCGTAGTTCAGGTGGCTGAACTTCTGGCCGTTCCAGTACAGCAGCGAGAAGATCAGCCCGGCCAGGCCCGCGAGCCCGATGAGGCCGCCGAGCATCAGGCCGCGCTCCAGGCTGAGCTTCTCCAGCACCCGCTGGACCTTCGGCTCCTCGGGCAGGAAGCCCTCCGAGCCGGCGTACACCTGGGTGAACAGCCAGAACAGCACGGACTGGAACCCGATCACGACCATGGCCGAGGCCGCGACCAGCGTGTCCACGTCAAAGGTCACGCTGCCGATGCTGAACGGGTGCGGTGCCACCAGGGCGCCGATGATCAGGCCCGCGATGAGCAGCGCCAGACCGGGCAGGAAGAACAGCCAGCGCGGGCTGAACAGCAGCAGGAAGCGCAGGTGCCGCCAGCCGTCCCGCCAGGTGTGCAGGTGCGGCGGCCGGGTCCGGCCGTCCTTGTCCAGCGTGGTCGGCACCTCGGTCACGTGCTGGCCGGCCAGGGTCGCCTTGACTATCATCTCGCTGGCGAACTCCATCCCGGTCGCCTGCAGGTTCAGCGCCATCACGCTGTCCCGGCTGAAGCCGCGCAGGCCGCAGTGGAAGTCGCCGATCTTGCTGCGGAAGAACAGCCGGCCGATGAAGCTGAGCACCGGGTTGCCCAGGTACTTGTGCAGCGGCGGCATGGCACCCGGCGCGATCCCGCCCTGGAACCGGTTGCCCATCACCAGGTCCGCGCCCTGGCGCAGTTCGTTAACAAACGGCATCAGGTTGGTGAAATCGTAGCTGTCGTCGGCGTCGCCCATGATCACGTACTTGCCGCGGGCCGCGACGATGCCCCCCATCAGCGCGTTGCCGTAACCCTTGTCGCTGATCGGCACCACCCGGGCGCCGGCGTCGGTGGCCAGCCGCTGGCTGCCGTCCGTGCTGCCGTTGTCGGCGACCAGCACCTCACCGCTGATACCGCTCTCGGCCAGGAATCCAATAGCCTTGCGGACGCACGTCGCCACGGTCTCTGCCTCGTTGAGGCAAGGCATGACCACGGTCAGCTCCACGTTTTCGTCTCCTTCAGCGTCAGCGGATCTGGTCGCATGGGCCCGTCCAGGTCGCGCGTCGTACTACCGTAGGCGAGGCACGAACGCACCGAACTGGCCGTTTGTACATTGTCAAGGGTTCATCGACCCCAGCGCGGGAGGGTACGGCTTGAGGGTAATGCCTGCGGCCCCGTCGCGTGCGCCATCGGCGCAGCGACCTCGGCCATTCCGGCCAAACCTGCCCGGCAGGCCTGGCTGGACGACCCGGGCGGGCGCCCGCGCGCTGGCCGCCCGCGCCTGGGCCGGGCACCGCCTGTTCCTCATCGTGCTCGCTCCCGCGGTACTGCTCCGGGTTGACGCTGAGCTTGGCTACCGGTGGCACGCCTGGTTCAACGACTCGTTCCAGTACGTGCAGAACACGGTGCACTTCAACCTCGATCCGACCCGGGTGTCCGGGTACTCGATCTGGCTGAGGGTCCTGCAGCCGCTGCACACTTACGCCGTCGTAACAATTTTGCAACACCTGATGGCGCTGGCCGTCGCGGTGATGATCTACGCCGTGGCCAGGCACCGCTTCCGCAGCCCGGCGTGGCTGGCCACGCTGGCCACCGTGCCGGTGCTGTACGACGGGTTCGAGATCCAGCTCGAGCACCTGATCATGGCCGACGTGCCGTTCCTGTTCCTGCTCACGCTGGCGGTCACCCTGCTGCTGTGGGATCCCGCGCCGTCGCTGCGCCGGTGCATGATCATCGGCGCCCTGCTCGGCCTCTCCGAGGTCATGCGCTCGGTCGGGCTGCCGCTGCTCGCGGTGTTCGCCGTGTACATGATCATCAAGCGGGTCAGCTGGCGGAAGGTCGCGGCCACCATCGTGGTCTGCCTGCTCCCGGTGTTCGGGTACGCGGGATGGTTTTACGCCGAGCACGGGCAGTTCGCGATGACCGAGAGCACCGGCGTGTTCCTGTACTCCCGGGTGATGACGTTCGCCGACTGCACCAAGATGAAGGTGCCGGCCAACGAGCTGTCGCTGTGCACCACCGTGCCGCCGGACAAGCGGCCGATCGCGCAGGCCTACATCTGGACCACCGAGTCGCCGCTGGACCGCTTCCCGCCGTCGAAGTTCTCGCCGGTGCCGAACCAGCTGGCGGAGAACTTCGCCATCCGGGCCATCAAGGCCCAGCCGCTGGACTACGCCAGGGTCGTGGCCAAGGACACCCTGCGGGTGTTCGCGTGGAAGCGGGTGGTCTTCCCGAACGCCCCGACCTACGACGAGTACGTCTTCGGCTATAAGTCGCTGGCCATCCCGGAGTGGGACCAGGCCGACCTCGGGGCGTACGACTCTTATGCCGCGGCGTACGTTCACGGCGACCCGCTGACCCAGGTGGTCGCGCCGTTCGCCAACGTCATCCGCGGCTACCAGCGGTACGTCTGGCTGCCGGGCTCCGTGTACGGGCTGATCCTGCTGGCCGGCCTGGGCGGCATGGTGCTGGCCTGGCGGCGGTTCGGCGGGGAGGCGCTGCTGCCGTGGACCATCTCGCTCGCGCTGATCGTGATCCCGGCCGCCACCGCCGAGTTCGACTACCGGTACGTGCTGGTGGCCGTGCCGTTCGCCTGCCTGGCCGCGGCCCTGGCGTTCAGCCCGGGCACGGCGGGCGGGAAGCTGGCGCGCCGGCTGGGGACGCGGCTAGGGAAGCGGGGGCAGCGGCCCGGGGAGGCCGGCCAGGTCGTTCCGGCCGGAGACGATGTCGTCGGGGAGCGGGCGGCGGCGCCGGCGGGCGGCGCCGGCGACGACCAGCGTGATCTCGCCGCGGACGGCACCTGACGCCTTCTTTTTCTTCGTCTCGCGCGGATCGGCCCCGCTGACCAGGGCAGCCCAGTCGGCCAGTTCGGCCAGCGTGCCGCGCTTGATCTCCTCGTGGGTCTTGGTGAGCTCGCGGCACACCACGGCCGGCCGGTCCTCGCCGTGCGAGCCGGCCAGCTCGGCCAGCGTCGCGGCCAGCCTGCGGCCGGCCTCGAAGAAGACCTGGGTACGGCGGTCGGCGGCCAGCTCGGCGAAGCGCCGGGCCCGCTCGCCCTGGCCGCGCGGCGGGAACCCCTCGAAGCTGAACCGGTCGGTGGGCAGCCCGGAGACGGCCAGCGCCGTCGTTACCGCCGACGGGCCCGGCAGGGCGGTCACCCGCAGCCCGGCCGCCGCCGCGGCCGAGACGAGCCGGTAGCCCGGATCGCT
>DAIOWL010000774.1:0-3919 GCA_036758545.1 Streptosporangiaceae bacterium
TGTTCAATGCGGTCCGGCAACTCGGCGGGGCGGTCGGCGTGGCCGTGCTGACCACTGTCATCGTGCTCGTCGGACCGGTTCACGTGGTGGCCGGGCACGAGGTGCCCAACCTCACCGCCTACCGCGTCGCGTTCCTGATCGCCGCCGCGATCTGCCTGTGCGGCGTGGCGTGGTCGCTGTCCATCCGCGACGCCGACGCCGCCAGCACCATCCCCCGGCGAGGCGGCCGCGAGAAGGATGAGCCGAGTCCGGCACCCGCCTCGGCCGCCTGAAGGAGCCGCTAGGAGTCGCCGGCGCCGGAGATGGCGGCGCGGTGCGCCTGCGGGCCGCCGGCCAGGCGCTCGGCAGACCAGGCGCGACGGTAGTACAGGTGCACGTCGTGCTCCCAGTTCAGGCCGTTCCCGCCGAACAGGTGGACGGCGGATTCGGTCACGGCGCGGAAGGCCTCGCCGGCCCGCAGCGCGGCGACGTGGGCCGCCTTCGGAGCCTCGGGGTCGCCGCTCGCGGCCGCGAGAGCGGCGTGCCTGGCGGCCGCGGAGACCTCCTGGAAGGCCGCGAGAATGTCGACGCACGCCTGCGCGACGGCCTGGAAGGCATCGATCGTCTGCCCGAACTGCTCGCGGTCCTCGGCGTAGGCGATGGCCTTATCCAGGCACCATCCGATGCCGCCGGCCGCCTCGGCCGCGGTAGCGATCAGGAAGTCCCGTTCGGCCCGTTCCAGGGCTGCGACCGCGACCTCGCCCTCGACGATCAGCAGGGCCGGGGCCTCGTCGAAGGCGGTGACGCAGACCCGCCGAGTCAGGTCCAGGCCCAGCTGGCCGGAGACGGTACACCCCAGTGACCTGGGATCCACCAGGAACATCGCGGGTCCGGACTCGGTCACAGCCGGCACCACGACGACGTCGGCCGCGTGGGCGGCCAGGACGTACCACCGGTGGCCGTAGAGCCGCCAGCCCCCGGGCGCTCGTTCGGCCCGGACGCTGTCCGGGCCGAACACCCAGCGGCCGCCCTCGTCGGCGGCCGCGACCGTCGCGATCACCGATCCGTCCGCCAGCCTCGGCAGCCACCGCTCCCTGGCCACGCGGTCACCGGCCACGAGCAGCATGACGCCGGCCAGCGCCGTGGCTAGGAGCGGGCCCGGGTACAGGACACGTCCGAGTTCGCTGTGTACCACGCTCGCCTCGACCTGGGACAGGCCACGACCGCCGAACTCCCGCGGGATGGTCAGCCCGGTCAGCCCGAACTCGCTGGCCAGGCGGGCGTGCAGCTCGGGGCTGTACCCGGTGCGGGTCTCCAGCGCGGCCCGCAGCGCGGCAGCCGGAAGCTGGCCGGCCAGGAACCCGCGTAGGGTCTCCTGCAGGGCCTGCTGGTCCTCGTTGAGAGGCAGGGTGTCGCTGCTGGTCATGGCTGCTCCTAGCCGCCTTATGCTAGCGGACCAAAGCAGCTCATTCAGGGCAATCCGGGGTTGGTGCTTAGTTGCTATTTGTGCTTACTGGTGCTTACTTGACGGCGCTGCCCGGCCAGTTGAGGTTCGACAGCAGCTCCGGGTGCGGGCCGGTGAACGCGCCGGCCGCGGTGGCGTTGCCGCGCAGCTGGTACTCCAGCCAGGCAGTGGCGTAGCCGAAGAAGCCACCGGGGTTCCCGCCGTCCGCGGTGTCCTGGATCGAGGTGTGGTCGGCCAGCTTGCCGTCGGAGGTGAGGATGATGCCGAGCGCGGCGTGCACCGAGGTGCTGTTGAAGTACGCCTTCTCGGTGGCCGGGCTGGCGATGATCGAGTCCCAGATGCCGTAGGTGGAGGCGAAGAAGACCGGCTGGGTCAGCGCGGCCGGGTTCGCCGTGCAGTCGGCGGCGGTCGGGCAGTCCGGGTTGGAGCCGGCCCAGATCGCGTTCGGCAGCGAGAACGTCATGACGGTCTTGATCAGGGCCGGGTCCTTGGTGGCGGCCTGCACCGCGCCGCCGGCGCCCTGCGAAGTGCCGACCGAGGCGACCTCGCCGGTGTCCAGGTGGCCGTGGTAGACGCTGGTCGCGACGCCGTTCTGGGTGACCAGGTAGTGCGCGGCCGCGTCGATCTCGTTGCCGCTGCCCGTGTTGGGCAGGGTCGAGGCGATGACGGTGAACCCGTACGAGGCGAGGTGGCTGAGGAAGTCTGACACCTTGGAAGGGCTCGCCCCGGTGCCGTTGCCCCAGGTCACGATCGGGCTGTTGAAGCCGAGCGCGGAGTAGTCGCCGGGCCGGAACACGTCGTAGATCACCGTGCCGGAGGTATCGGTGACCGTTCCCGTGGTCGTGGCGTAGGGTCCTGGCGACGCGAACGCGGCCTGGACCGGGTAGAGCGTGATGGGCTGGCGGGCGGCCCCGGTCAGCGAGGCCATCAGCGCGGCGGCGGCGAGCGCCGCCGCGACGCGAGGCCCGCGCGACGCCGCCACACGGCGGACGCGGATAGCAAGTGCGGTCATGGTGTTCCCCCTGTTTCATTCACCTGGCATCGATCCAGAGGGTTCGGCCGGGCGCCTGATACACGAGGCCTGTAGCCTCCTGTCATGTCCGCTGATCTGGACGCTCTCGTGGCACTGATGCCGTTCGCCGGGCAGCTCGGCCTGGCCCTCGACGAGGCCGGCGCCGACCGGGTGGTCGCCCGCCTGGACTGGGCCCCGCACCTGTGCACGACCGCCGGGGTGCTGCACGGCGGGGTCCTGATGTCCCTGGCGGACAGCGCGGGCGCGCTGGTCACGTTCCTCGGGCTGCCCGAGGGCAAGACCACGGCCACGATCACCTCGACCAGCCACATGTTCCGGCCGGTCACCGGCGGGACGGTGCGCGCGGTGGCGGTTCCGGTGCACCGGGGCCGGACCACGGTGACCGCCCAGACCAGCGTGTACGACGCCGGGGAACGGCTCGTCGCCCAGACCACCCAGGTTCAGGCCATCAGGTAAACGGGGTACCCGGGTAATCAGGCGGGCGGATCCGCCAGGCGGCTGGCCAGCAGCTGGGCCAGGTGGGTGCCGCTGACCCCGGCGAGCTGGTCGAGCTGGGTGCGGCAGGAGAACCCGTCGGCCAGCACGACTGCGTCGCCGGCCGCGCGGACGGCGGGCAGCAGGGCGGTCTCGGCCACGGCCGCCGACACGTCGTAGTGGCCGCGCTCGACGCCGAAGTTGCCGGCCAGGCCGCAGCAGCCGCCCACCGCGGTGACCTCGGCGCCGGCCCGGGCTAGCAGCGCGGAGTCGGCGTGCCAGCCCATCACGGCGTGGTGGTGGCAGTGCGGCTGGGCCACCGCGCGCACGCCGCCGAGATCGGGTGGCGCCCAGTCGCCGGTACCGGTCAGCAGCTCGGCCAGCGTGCGGGTAGCGGCCTTGGCCCGGGAGGCGCGCGGGTCGTCCGGCAGCAGCTCGGTGATCTCGCCGCGCAGCACGGCCGTGCACGAGGGCTCGAGGCCGACCACCGGGACGCCGTCGCTCAGCGCCGGGCCCAGAGCGCGCAGGCTGCGCCGCAGCTGCCGGCGGGCTCCGTCGAGCTGGCCGGTGGAGATCCAGGTCAGGCCGCAGCACACCGGCTCGGCCGTGATCTGTACCGCGTACCCGGCCGCCTCGAGTACCCGCACAGCGGCCCGGCCGACCTCGGGGGTGAAGTAGTCGGTGAACGTGTCCACCCACAGCAGCACCGCCCCGGGGGGGCTCGGGGGGGTCGTCCCCCCCGGAGCCAGCACCGTGCCTTCCCCGGCGCCGGGCCGGGCGGCGAACCAGGCCCGGAAGGTCTGCGCGGCGAACCGCGGCAGCGGCCGCCGTGTGTCGATCCCGCCCAGCCGCTTGGCCAGCTCGGCCAAGCCGGGGGCGCGCAGCGCGGCGTTGGCCAGCCCGGGCGCGCGCGAAGCCAGCCGGGCCCAGCGGGGCAGCCAGCCCAGCGAGTAGTGGGCCGGCGGGCG
>DAIOWL010000775.1:0-3918 GCA_036758545.1 Streptosporangiaceae bacterium
AAGGCCAGCGGGATCAATATCAACTTCTGGATGGGCATCGGCATGCTCATCATCGCCGCGTTTTTCCTCACATGGTGGCGGCTCCGCCCGCTCCGGCCCGACCAGCCGCCGCCAGATTAATTCTCCCGAACGGGCCGAGGTTGCTGCTTACCCGGATTCTCGATCGGGACCGATAGACGGACTCAGACGTGCAGAGCGGGCCGGTAGACGAGCTCTTGGATGCTGCCGTCGAGCGTCCGGCTCTCGATCAGCTCGAGGTCGAAATCGGCCGCATCCTGGAAGATCGGGTCCAGCCCGGTCTGACCGGTGATCACCGGGAAGAGCGTCACCTGGACGTGGTCGACCAGGCCGGCGGCCATCAGCGCCCGGTTCATCGACAGGCTGCCGTGCGAGCGCAACGGCACCTCGGACTCCTGCTTGAGCCGGGCGACGACATCGACGGCGTCACCGCTCACGACGGTCGCATCCGGCCAGTCGAGAGATCCTTCCAGTGTGGTCGACACCACCGTGGCCGGCAGGTTCCTCATCCGGGTGACCCATGGGTCACGCGCCTCGGAGTCCTCGGTCGCCGAGGCCAGCATCTGCGCGAACGCCCGGTACGTGTTGGCCCCGAAGACCATCCGCTGCTCCGTGCCGTACAAGGCAAGGCGGTGATCGAGGAGCTCGGGGCCTTGCTTGCCCCAGTAGCCGGTCCAGTTGCCGCTGGCGGCGCCGAAGCCGTCGAGGCTGGAAAAGACGTCGAACGTATAGGTAGCGGTCATGATGCTCTCCTCGAGTGCGGTTGATCGCGTGTCGGGATACAGACTGCCAGCCACGGCGAGACTCATCGCCGACACGTCCTATGCGCATGGCTGGGGCAGCCGAACCTGGCCAGGGGCGGAAACCGGGAGCTCGCCGCTGAGGGTCGTTCCCTCCCCGGGCCGTGAGCGGACGCGGAGAGCGCCGCCGAGCGCGGCCAGCCGATCGGCCATCCCCTGCAGGCCGGTGCCGTGCCGGGTGGTCGCGGTGTCAAACCCGGTTCCGTCGTCGGTGACCGTGAACTGGAGGCTGCCATCTGAGCAGGAGAGGCCGACCGTCGCACGGGAGGCGCTCGCGTACTTGGCGATATTCTGCAGCGCTTCGAGGGTACAGAAATACACCGCGGCCTCGGCGTCCTGCGTGTAGCGCCCGATGCCGTCCGCATCGATCTCGACCGGCAGGGCGACCTTGCGCGCCTGGGCCTGCAACGCCGGGACCAGGCCCTGGTCCGCCAGCACCGGCGGGTAGATGCCGCGGGCCAGATCCCGCAGGTCATCCAGCGCGGCGCGCACGCCGTCCTTCACCGCTGAGGCGAACTCTCGCACGGCGGCGGGGTCGTCCGCGGATTCCTCCAGCAGAGCGAGATGAATGGTGAGCGCGATGAGCTGCTGCTGCGCCCCGTCGTGCAGGTTCCGTTCGATCTTCCGCCGTTCGGCGTCCTGCGCCTCCACCAGGCGTCGGCGGGAGGCCCGCAGGTCCTCGATCGTCGCCCGCAGTTCGGCGGTGAGTGCGGCGTTGCGCAGGACCAGGCCCGCTTGCGACGCCAGGTGCCGCATGAGTTCGTCCTCGGTACTGGTCAGCGGCTCGTTCGGCGGCTTGTGCAGGGACAGCGCGCCGAGCAGTTCGCCGCCGTGCCTGACCGCCACTGCGCGCGATACTCCCTCGAAGGGCGGGAGGCTGTTGTCGGCGCCGATCGTGATCGCAGCCGACGGGGGCGACCCGTGCGGCCAGGTTGCGGCCAGGCGCAATTCCGTGCCGACCCGGATCCACGCCTCGGCCCGGTCGGCCCCGGTCGCGCTGGCCAGGACCGACACCATCCGGTCGACGGCCCCGGTGAGGTCCATCTGCCCGGCCATGTCCCCGGCGAAGTCCGACAGTGCCTGGTACGGCGTGGCCCGCTGGCCGTAGACGAGGCGGTTCGCGAGCCGCTGGGCGCGGTGCCGCAGCGGCTGGAACAGCAGGGCGATCGTGACCGCCGCGGCGATCGTGAGCAGCGGGCCGCTGCGGTGACCCACGAACGTGCCGATGCCGAGCACGATGCCCGCGTACACGCCGGTAGCCGCGGCCGAAAGCAGCCCGTAGACCACGGCGCGACTGATGATGACGTCGATGTCGTACAGCCGGTGCCTGAGGATCGCGATGGTCATCGCCGCCGGGATGCCGAACAGCGCGATGAGCTGCACCGCCGTGTACGCGACCGTGCCCAGCCGTGCCTGGCCGCCCGCAACGGCCAGCACGGCGATGAGCTGGCAGACGACGAACGCCACGGCGGTCAGCGCGAGCCACTTGACCTGTTGCCGCAGCAGCCGGCGACCGCCCCGGTACCGAACGGCGAGCGACACGAACGTGGCCGCGAGGAACGGGACGAACACCGCCGATAGCCCGTTCAGCGTGCCGACCAGAGCCGTGCCCAATACCGGCCCGAGATGCTCTACCGCCAGCGGGTTCGGGAAGCTCAGCGACGCTCCGCCGGGGGCGAGGAGCACGACGAGCCGCGGGTGCACCACCAGCCCGGCCGTGGTCAGGGCGGTTAGCACGAAGCCGGCCCCCGCCACCGGCCGCCAGCGCCGCGACGGCAGCGTCCCGGTCGGGAAGAGCAGGAACATGAACGCGACCGTGAAAACGACGACCGGGAAGCTGCACTCGGCCAGCGTGCCCACCTGCCTCGCCGCCGGAAGCGACCCGGGGAACGTCGCGAGCCCGAGCACCGCGTACACCGAAGCGATCGCGAGAAACGCCTGTGCCGCACCGGCGCCCAGCATCATCCAGCCGATGACGTTGCCGGCCCGCTGGACGATGAGCGCGCCGAGCGTAGCGTAGGCCGCCACCGAGACCGACAGGGCCAGGTTGGAAGCGAGGTCGCCGTGGGCCAGGTTCCCCCTGGCCACGAGGGTCAGCGCCGCCCCGGCCATCGCGGCTAGAACGATCACGGCCCAGAGCGTGGCGGCGAGTTTCATGCTCGCCGCCGCGACATCGCGTACAGGTAAGCGGCGATGGCGAGGACAAGAATGCCGTCCAGCGCGTGCAGGCCGCCGTAGAGTGCGGCGTTGTCGGCCAGGCCCGCCAGCAGGCTCTGCAGCAGGGTGGTCTGCACGACCAGCACGCCGGACAGGGCTACCGCCAGCCCGCCGGGCCGGGCAATCACGGCGAGAACCAAGATGATCACCGCGACCCCGGCCATGGTGAAGCCGAGGGTCTGGTGCGCGTCGAACGCGCTCGTCCCGCCGGCCACGTCGTGGTCTCCGAAGCTGAACACGCCGAGGCCGGCGAGAAAGATCTGGACGCACCCGGCCATCAGGAACGCGAGCAGCAGCCAGCGGTAGCCGGTCAGCGCGTAGCTCCGCAGCCCGTTCGGCTCGGTGCCGCTGGACTGGTCACGCGTGGTGTCGCTCATGCTGGCGACGCTAGGGCGCGGGATCGGCCGGCCAAATCATGCCCGCCGCACCGCTGGGTGCGGTAAGCCTCCGGGCGGAGTTGCGGCTGGCCACATGCGCGTTTCCGGCGCCGCCCTCACAACGGACCCCGGGCGGCCCGCCCATGCATCACATGTGAGCGTCGATTAGGTGAAGCCGACGTTCAGGTCGAAGTGTCCGAGCCGCAGATGCAGGACTCCGCCGCCGGCCCAGTGCACGATGTATGCCAGCAGGATGATGACCAGGATGACGACCACCAGCCAGAAGAAGAACACGACGATTCCGGGGATGACGTACCCAGCTACTCTTCTCGGTCTAGCCACGGCCTCCAGCTACCCGGTGCCGCCCGGATTATCCGCAACGGGCGCGGACCGGAGCGGTGTGGCCGCGTGGTATCCCAGCCATGTCGTCCTAGGGACGCGTCGATCATCAACCCGCGGCCTTGATCTGCGGCAAGGTCGCATCATCGCGGGTCGCCGTACCCCCG
>DAIOWL010000776.1:0-3910 GCA_036758545.1 Streptosporangiaceae bacterium
GGGGGCCGCGGGCGCCGGGCGGCGACGGCACCGCGGCCGCGGCCTGGCCGGCAGCGGCGGCGAAGCGCTCGCTCAGCAGCACCGCCAGGTCATCACGCACCAGCCGGCCCAGCTCGGCGGGGGTGCGGAAATGCCGGTAAGACGCCGAGGCGTCATCCTGGATGCGGGCCAGCAGATCGCCCAGGCGAGGGTCGCGACCGGCCGCCGGCGCCTTGACGTACAGCAGCCGGGGCAGCGCACCGGACAGGTCGAACTCCTCCTCCAGGCCGGAGACCTGCATGCCCGGGGCGGGCTGCCCGTACCGCTGCCAGTACAGCCCGATGAACACGTCGCTTTGCGCCAGGTACTGCTGGTACACCTCCCGCGGCGGGTACGGCCGGGCCCCGAGCTCAAACATCACCGGGGTCAGGCGCAGCGCCTCGATCGCGCGCGAGACGGCCCGCCGCTCGTCGGCTAGCTCGCCCAGCGTGGAACTCACGAACACCCGCAGACGCCGGTCAGGAGTCCGGATGACTGGCTCATCCCGCGGCCCCTGGCTCACCGATCGCCCCTGAGCTGGCCCACCAGGCAAGTCTGCAACCAGCCATCCCGGCCAGCAAGCCCGCGCAGGCACCCAATCCGTCAGCCAGCACGGGCTAGCGCAGGCGACTAAGTCCTCGGTGCGCAGCTATCGGGCCGCAGTCCCGGCCATCAGCTCAGTAGCGGCTCGAACCGCCGTTGACGCGCGAGTCTGTCGACCAGGCCTCTGCCCAGGTCAATGCCGCGCATAACAGGCAACCTGGCAACCTCGCCGGTACTGAATCACCAAATGAACACGCGAACCAGATTCGGCAGCAGCGGACTGGCGGCGAAGCGAACGGGAATCCGATCACTCTCTGTCATGGCTACCCGCCGCGGCTTCGTGATTGTCACCTGTCCATTGCCCCCATCGGGCGTACTTTGTCTGCCCCCCGGGTGGGCCAGAGCGGGCCACGGCAGGCTTCGATGTTCTGTATGAGCTTGTCGCGGTGGTAGCCGTGCTGACGGGCTAGCCGCACCAGTTCCCGGGCCTGGGTGAGCACGACGCCGCGCTGCGGGGTCCCGGCCATGGTGGTGCCGTGGCCGCGCCGGAACTCCGGCAGTCCTTCGTCGCGGAGCAGCCGCAGGGCTCGTGAGACGGTGTTGCGGTTCATCCGGGGCACGGCGGCCAGGTCGCGCGCGGGCGGCAGCCGCTCGCCGGGTAGTGCCTGTCCCCGGGCGATGGCGCGGCAGATCTCGGCGAGCCCGTCCGTTACGGCAGGCACCGTTTCCCGCACGGACTGGTCGTCGCCGGTGTCGCAGCTGACCGCGATCACCCGCCGCCGCGGCGCGGCGGAGACCGTCTCCCGCGCCGTCTCGAGAACAGTCTTGTCGCGTGCCACCGGTGCGACGTCCCCCTCGGCGGCCAGCGCGCCGGCCGCCCGCCTCAGCCGCTCACAGCTCTGCCCCGCGCTCGGGTGGGCGCGACCCGACGGCATCCGGGGCCGCATTCGGGATGGCCTCCGGGACGGCGACTCCGCTGATCTCGCTGACCGGCTCGCCGCGCGTGTTCGCGGCGCGCAGCGCGATCAGCGCCGCGGCGGCCAGGAAGATGCTGCCAGCCAGCAGCGCGCGATGGAAGCCGCCGGTTAGCGCGGTCCCGGGCGGCACGTGCGCGGCCAGCAGGTGCCGGGTGCGGGAGGTGGCGATCGCCGAGAAGATCGCCAGCCCTAGCGCGGCGCCAACTTGCAAGGACGCGTTGATCAGCGCGGCTGCCAGGCCCGCCAGCCGCGGCGGCACGCCCGCGTTGGCGGCCGTCTGCACGCCGACGAAAACGCCGCCGAGGCCGAGCGCCATGATCAGCAGGCCGGGGAGCAGGTCGGTGACGTAGAAGCCGCGGGCGGGGATGCGCGACAGCCAGTACACGCCGCCGGCGGCGATCAGCGCGCCCGCCACGATGAGCGGCCTGGTGCCGACCCGGGTGATCAGCGTGGTGCCGATCCCCGCGGAGACGGCGACCATCGCGGCGGCCGGAACGTACGCGGCGCCCGCGCGCACGGCGGAAAAGCCCAGCACGTCCTGCATGTAGAGGGTGAGGAAGAAGAACGCCGAGTAGAACCCCGCCATCGCGATCACCTGCGTTGCGTCGGCGGCGGCCAGCCCTTTGATCCGGAAGATAGACAGCGGGACCAGCGGGTTGCGGTGCCGCCGCTCGTTCAGCACGAAACCGGTCAGCAGCGCCGCCGCGGCTGCGAGCTCGCCGATGGTCCGCGCCGCCCCCCAGCCGTCGTCGGGCGCGCGGACCAGGGCGAAGATGAGCAGCAGCATTCCGCCGGTGCCGAGGATGGCTCCTGGCACGTCGAAGCTGGAAAGATCAGGACCCGTTTTCCCGGACGGGCCGGTGGCGTCAGCCGGCAGCAGCCGGAACGCGGCGGCGAGCACCATCGCGCAAACCGGCAGGTTCACGAACAGGACCCACCGCCAGCCCGGCCCGGCCGAGATCACGCCGCCGAGGAAGACCCCGGCCACCGAGGCCATGCCCGCCATCGCGCCCCAGGCGCCGAGCGCCTTCACCCTGTCGGTGCCGTAGCTGAAGCTCGTGGTGAGGATGGACAGCGCGGCCGGTGACATCAGCGCGGCCCCGAGCCCTTGGGCGAGCCGGGCGCCGACCAGCGTTCCTGCGTTCGGTGCCAGGCCGCCGGCCAGCGACGCGAGCCCGAACAGCGCCGTGCCGGCCACCAGGATCCGCCGCCGCCCGAGCAGGTCGGCGACCCGGCCGCCGAGCATCAGGAAGCCGCCGTAGGTGACGATGTAACCGCTGAGCACCCACTGCAGGCTCTGCACGGAGAAATGCAGGTCGCGGGCGATGGACGGGAGCGCGACGTTGACGATCGACGCGTCGAGGAAGTCGAGGAAGGCGACCGCCAGCAAGAAGGCGAGGACGAGCCTGCCCCGGCGGGTTGCGAGGAAGGACGACGTTGTGAGCGGTGGTGCCGCCATGTCGGGTTAACCTCCGGCTGTAATGATGTAATCAGTCAGTTGACTAACTTAACACTCTCGCTCGCAGCGGTCTATATACTTGTCAGTAAGATGACTGACTCAGTTGAGGCGCCCGAACGGACTGGCAGGCGACAGGACAAGCGCGAGCGGCTAATCGCCGCCGCCTGCCAGGTGACGTACGCCCAGGGCGTGGAGAAGACCACGCTCGCCGACATCGCGGCCGCGGCCGGCATACCGCTCGGCAACGTCTACTACTACTTCAAGACCAAGGACGACCTTCTTCAGGCCGTGATCGAAACGCGCCTGCACGAGATCGGAGCGATGCTCGCCGCGATCGAGGCCGCCCACGCCAGGCCGCGGGAGCGGCTGAAGGCGCTGTTCGGCGCGCTCGCCGAACAGAGCGCCCAGATCGCCCGGCAGGGCTGCCCGCACGGTTCGCTGTGCCTGGAACTGGACAAGCGCGCCGACGGCCCCGGTCTGGCCACCGACCTGATCCGGGTCCCCGTTGACTGGGCGGAACGCCAGTTCCAGGCCATGGGCAGCCCCGACGCGCGCGACCTCGCGGTCGAGGTCATCGCCAGGTACCAGGGCACCGCGCTGCTCACCAGCACGTTCCGCGACCCCAGCCTGATGGAAAGGGAGAGCCGCCGGGTCGCCCGGTGGATCGACACCCTCGGCTAACTGGGCGACCAATAGCCAACCCACGTGTCACCAGCCCCGAACGAGCATGGCCTCTACCACGCCATGACCGGGCAGGTACCGTCGTTCGGCAGGCATACCCGGCCAGCAGGCCCTAACGGGTCGCTGGCGGTCGCCGCCCGTGCCGGGTCGTGCGGCCCGCGCCTGTCTTCGTCAGAGCGGGCGCACCTTACCAACGGTGACAGCCCCGGCGTCGCGCGACACGCAATATCCG
>DAIOWL010000777.1:0-3892 GCA_036758545.1 Streptosporangiaceae bacterium
GGATGACCGGCAGCTTCGGGTCGGCTTCGATGACCGTCTCCGTGATCTTGTTCATCCTCGTCTCCTTTCATCTCCGCCAGGACGGCGTCCAGGCGGCGGTAGCGCTGCTCGACCCGGGCCCGGTGGCGCTCGATCCAGGTGTCCATCAGGTCGAGGGCCTGGACCTCCAGGCGCACCGGCCGGGGCTGCGGCCCGGGCGGCCTGCTGACGAGCCCGGCGTCCTCGAGCACGCGCAAGTGCTTGTAAACGGCCTGCAGTGACATCTGGTACGGCTCGGCCAGCTGGCTCACGGTCGCGTCGTCCGCCGAGAGCCGGGCCACCATGTCGCGCCGGGTCGGATCCGCGAGGGCAGCGAAGACCAGAGACAGCGTGTCCGCGGTCATCGCGTCCCCCCGTTTCAACTCATTGGTTGAAACGATCATATGACGCAGATTCGCGATCCGTCAACCCTGCGGTTGAAAGCGCTGATCATAGCCGGCGGCTTCTGTTGCGGCGAGATCCGGTATTCAATGGGTCTACCGGGGTCCCTGGACGGCGGAGGTGTGCCCGCCTTATTGCCTTGTGCCAGGAAGGGGGCTTCGATGGCGACGCGTCTGGGTGACCTGCTGGACGACGCGCGGCGCCGGACCTTCGTGGGCCGCCGGCGCGAGCTGGCCAGTTTCGATGACGTCGTGCTGGGCCGTTCGGCCCGGCGGGTCCTGCTGGTGCACGGCCCGGGAGGCATCGGCAAGACCACCCTGCTGCAGGAATACCGCACCCGGGCGCGGGTCGCGGGCCGGACCGTCCTGCTGCTCGACGCGCGTGAGGTCGATCCCTCGCCCGAGGGGTTCGAGAACGCGATGGCGGCCGCGGCCGACCAGCCGATGAGCGTGCTGCCCGAAGGCGCCGTCCTGCTGGTCGACGGCTACGAGCAGCTCGGCCCCATCGACGGCTGGCTGCGCCAGGCGTTCCTGCCCGCGCTGCCGGCCGACTGCGTGGTCGTGCTGGCCGGCCGCGAGGCCCCCGCCGCGCCCTGGCGCAGCGATCCCGGCTGGCGCTCGGTGGTCGGGGTACACCACCTCGGCGACCTCGACGAGACGGAGAGCGGCGAGCTGCTCGAGCGCGCCGGAGTGGCGTCGGCGGCCCGGCCGCAGCTGGTGCGGCTGGGACGCGGACACCCGCTGGCCATGGCGCTGCTGGCCGACATCGCCGTCACCGGCACCGTGCCCGACCGCCTCGCCGAGGTCCCGGACCTGGTCGCGGCGCTGCTGGAGTCGCTGCTCCGGGGCGCGCCCGCGGACGCGCACATGACCGGGCTGGCCGCGTGCGCCATGGCCTGGCTGACCACCGAGGACCTGCTCCGGCAGGTGGTGGGGGCCGCGGCGAGCGAGGTGTGGGCGTGGCTGGAGCGCCGGCCGTTCGTCATCCGCGGGCCGAACGGGCTCTTCCCGCACGACCTGGCCCGCGACGTGCTCGACGCCGAGTTCGAGCGCCGCTGGCCCGAACGGTACCGCGCGCTGCATCGCGTCGTTCACGACCACGTGGTCGCCGCCCTGCGTTCGGCCGCCGGACCCGACCGGCAGATGCTGGCCCAGCACCTGTTGTACCTGCACCGCGGGAGCCCGTTCAACGAGGTCATCGGCTCGCTGCGGGCGCAGGGTTCGGCCGCGGTGGTGCCCGCGCGCCGGGAGGACCATGAGCCGGCGCTAGCGCTCATCGAGCACTTCGAGGGCCCACGCAGCGCCCGGCTGGCCGAACGATGGTTCTCGGAGCAGCCGGAAGGCCTCAGCGTGGTGCGGGACGACCAGGGCCTGGCCAGCTTCGTCTTCCACGTCATGCACCCGACCGGCTCGCCGATGGAGGACCGCGATCCGGTCATCCGGGCGGTGCTGGACCACGCGACGCGGCAGGGGCCGGCCCGCCCCGGCGAGCAGATCCACATCGGGCGGTTCCTGGCCGGTCGGCGCGGGTACCAGAGCGATCCGTACGCGGTGCTGGCCGGCCCGGTGTCGTCGCTGATCGAGTGGGTGTCGCGCCCGCTGGCGTGGTCGTTCATCGTGATCGCCGACGACGCCACCTGGGGGCCGATCTTCGACTACATCGCGTTCACCCGGCAACTGGAGGTCGAGTTCGACGGCCAGACGCACGTCGTCTACGGCAACGACTGGCGGCGGCTGCCGGTCGGCACCTGGCTCGACCTGATGAGCGAGCGGGAGCACTCGGGCGGCACCGGTCCGCCGCCGGCGTCCCTGCTGCGCCCTCCCCCGCTGGACCGGGCGCGCTTCGCCGCCGCGGTCAGGTCCGCGCTGCCGGATCTGCGCCGGCCCGACCGGCTGGCCGCCAGCCCGCTGCTGGGCTCGTCGCTGGCAGCCCCGTCGCTGGCGGCCCCGTCGCTGGCAGCCCCGTCGCTGGCAGCATGGCCCGGCGGGGCGAGCGCCGAACGGCTCCGCGCGACCATCGAGGTCGCCATCGGCTGCCTCGGCGACCAGCCGCTCGAGGCCGTGCTGCGGCGCACCTTCGTCCGTGGTGCGCCCACCCAGGAGGCCGCCGCCGACGTGCTCGGCCTGCCCTTCAGCACCTACCGGCGTCACCTGGCCAAGGCGGTGGAGCAGCTCACCGACGTGCTGTGGGCGGTGGAGATCGGCGAGGTGCGGCTGTCCTCCCCGGGTGAACAACTGAGCAGCGATTGAGCACCATCTGGCCTGGAGACTGAGCACCGCGCGGGCCGATGCTACCGGGTACCGAAGTCGACACCCGGAGGTGCACGGTGGCGGAGATACTCGTACTGGGCGCGGGCCTGTGTGGTTTGTCCACGGCCATGCTGCTGGCTCGCGACGGTCATCAGGTGACGGTCCTGGAGCGTGACCCGGGCGCCCCGCCGGAGCCGGCGCAGGCGTGGGAGGCGTGGGAGCGCAGCGGGGTCAATCAGTTCCGCCTGCCGCACGTCATGCTGCCGCCCTGGCGGGCCAGGATGGAGCGGGAACTGCCTGAGGTCCTCGACGAACTGCTGGCCGCGGGCGGGCTCCGGCTCGACATCCTGGCCATGCTCCCGGAGTCGCGGCGCGGCCCGCGGCGCGACGGGGACGAGCGCTTCGTGACCGTCACCGCCCGCCGCCCGGTGCTGGAGGCGGCGGTGGCCGCCGTGGCCAGCCGCACGCCCGGCGTCACCATCCGGCGCGGCGTCCCCGTGACCGGCCTGCTCGCCGATTCGCCAGCACTGGCGTGCGCCGCCCAGAGCGGTACTGCCCGGATCAGGGGCGTGCTGGCGGCCGGCGGCCAGGCGCTGCGCGCCGACCTGGTGGTCGACTGCTGCGGCCGGCGCTCGCCGCTGGCGTCGTGGCTGGAGGCCATCGGAGCCCCACGGCCGGCCGAGGAGCGGGAAAACTGCGGCTTCTTCTACTACGGCCGGCACTTCCGGACGCGGACCGGTGAGCTGCCCCGGGCCGATACTGGCCTGCTCACGCACTACGACTCGGTGTCGGTCCTGACCCTGCCGGGCGACAACGGCACCTGGAGCGTGGTCTTCACCACCGCAGGCCGGGACAGGCACCTGTACGCGCTGCGCGAGCCTGACCGCTGGGACGCCGCGCTGGCGCGTTACCCGCTGGCGGCGCCCTGGCGGGACGGCGAGCCGATCACCGGCGTCGACGTGATGGCCGGCCTGGAAGACCGCCACCGCCGCCTGGTGGTCGACGGGGTCCCGGTAGCCACCGGTGTGGTGGCCGTCGGCGACGCCTGGGCCTGCACCAACCCGTCACTGGGGCGGGGCGCCTCGATTGGCCTGCTGCACGCCTGTGTCTTGCGGGACGTGCTGCGAGACGTCGATTCCGGCGGCGTTTCCGGTGACCCGGAGAAGCTCGTCCGGCGCTTCGACGAGGTGACCGCCGCGGTGGCGGAGCCGTTGTACCGGACG
>DAIOWL010000778.1:0-2530 GCA_036758545.1 Streptosporangiaceae bacterium
GGATGGAGCGGCCGCCGCCGGACGGCTCGTGCTGGCGAACTGCGCGCCGCGCGGCGCCTAGCCGGTGCCAGGGCCGGATACGCCCGGGCGTTCGGCTCAGCTCGTTGTAGATCGTGCCGGTGACGGTCATGCCGAGGTAGAACTGCTCCCAGGCCCAGCAGGCAGCGAGGGCCTCCTCGTCTTCGATGAGCTCCCCGGTGGCCTGCCACTCCCCGTCGACGAGGCGGTGGCGCACGATCCAGTAGGCGTCGTGCCGATCCACCGCCATCAGGTCGATCCGGCCGCGGTACCTGATCGGCTCGCCGTCCGCCGTGACCACGGCGGCGCCGTCCGGGTCGAGCACGGTCGCCTCGAAGTCCGTCTCGACCAGGACCGGGGCGAACCGGTCCACGCTGGGCGCCCAGCGGATGTAGCGGTCGAGCAGGGCCCTCGCCTCGTCGCGGGCTTCTCCTGTGAGGATCCGGTCCAGTTCCTGCCCGACCAGCGGGAGCCGGACGCCGTTATCCCAGTCCCACATGCCGGGGAAGTAGTACACGGCCAGCGCGTCGCGGATCGCCCGGTCAAGGTCCGGGGCAGCGGGCCGGTTCGCGGGCTCCGGGTTCTGCGGCGTTTCGGCCGCGACGTCCCCCGGCCGGCCGGAGCGCAGGAACGAGGCGCGTTCGGCCTCGGTCACGGTAACGGGCATGCTCGGGCCTCCCGCGGCCAGTATCCCTCGTCAGGGCGACGGCGAGCCAGATCGCCGCGGCGGCCAGCGGCAGCTCGACCAGCACCGCCTCCCCTACGGCCAGCAGCCGGTCCAGGCCGGGCGGCGACGTGCACAGGTCGAACCAGGCGTCGGCGAGCAGCAGCGCGGCCCCGGCGGCGGCCGGGATCGCGGCCCGCGGGCTCCCCCGGGTGAGCAAGGTGGCAATGAACAGCGCCGCGACGGCCTCGGCCAGGTCCAGGCCCACCCAGGCCAGCGACCAGTTCGCCACGTGTGCGCTGGCCGGCAGGGTGGCGCCGAGCACGGCGCACCACGGCACCAGGAAGGCGCCGACAGCCAGCGCCACCAGCCGGCCCAGGCGGTGGTGTGCGGTCCAGGTCTGCATGCCCACCACGGTAGAGTTGCAGAGAGAATTCTGCAAACTATTTTCTGCATAGTTTTTTCTGCAAAGGTGGTAGGCTGCTCCGGTGAGCACGACCCCGCGCCGGGTGACCGGCGACGCGCGGCGCTGGAAGGCGCTGGCGCACCCGCTACGCCAGGAGATCCTCGGGCACCTGAGCGAGCACGAGGCCGCCACCTCCACGACCATCGCGGAGGCGCTGGGCCAGAACACCGGCACCACCAGCTACCACCTGCGGGTTCTCGCCGACGCCGGGATCATCGAGGAGGTCACGGAGCGAGCGCACGGCCGGGAGCGGTGGTGGCGCACGATCGCGGTCGACCTGCGCGAGCCCGACTACGACAGCCTCAGCCCGGCCGACCGTGCCGCGCTGGACGAGTGGCGCGCCGGGCAGATCCCCGGTGAGCTCGCCCTGGTGAACCGGTTCGTCCGGGACGTACGCAAGCACGACGGCTGGGCCAAGGCCTCCCGGGCCAGCGGCTACTACACGGCCGAGGACCTGGACGCGTTCTTCGACGAGTACTCCGAACTACTGGCCAAGTACGGGCACGGCCGCCAGGACGCCCCGCCCGGGGCACGCCTCATGCAACTGCGGATGTTCTACATCCCCGACGAGCCGGCCGAACCGGAGTCCTAACGGCCGTTCCCGCCGTTAGGCGAACGCCGGGCGAGCGCTGCCGAGAACGAGCGGTACTGCTGTGAAAAGAGTGCCGACTGGGAATCCGCCTGGGCTTGAGTGGGCCCGGCTGTCCGAGGTGAAGGGCCCCGTGCCCCCACCTATTGGGGACAAGGGCCCCTTCACCCCATTGGCTGAGAGGCGCATGGGGGCAGGGGCCCCTTCACCCCATTGGTCGGCAGGCGCGTGGTGCGGGTGCGCCGATAGGGGCGAACGCGGCCGAGAACCGATGTCGCGGGGGGGGCGTACTTCTACGTGGCCGCGCGGTCTGGCGCGGACGGCATTCGTCAACGGGGGAAGCAATGGGAAAGACACGTAAGAACCGGGTGGTCGTGGCGCTGGGCGCGGGCGGGGTACTGGCCGCCGTCATGAGCGCGACGGGGTCCGCGGCGCTGGCGCAGCCGGCATCCGCGCAGGCAACGAACCTGCCGAAGGCGTGTGTGGCCATCGAGGCGCTGGTCGGCGACGGAGCCTCCGGTTCCAGTATCGGGGCTGGTGAGGTGCTCCGCGTCAGTCCTGGCGGCCAGAGCACGCTGACGACCAACACCGCCCCGATGGGCACGCCTAACCTGGACGATCCGAGCGATATGGCCTTCCTGTCCAACGGGGACATCGTGATCACCGACGAGAGCTTCACCGTCGGCCGCCCGGACGTGGTGGAAGCGGGGCCAGGTCCCTGTTCGCCTCGTACACGAGCGCGGAGAACTATTCCCTGCTCCTCCGCCCCATCCCGGTCCCGCTGCCCTAGCCG
>DAIOWL010000778.1:2540-3891 GCA_036758545.1 Streptosporangiaceae bacterium
GGGCCGGCGCTGGTGATGCCAGCCACGGTGGCGGTGGAGGCCAGCGGCTACATCCTGGTCACCGACATCGCGGCCGGGGCCGGGAACCAGCGGGTGCTGCAGATCGACCCGGCCACCGGCAACCGCATCGTCCTGACCGGGAAGGTCGTGGGCAGCGGCCCGGCGGTGACCGTGGCGGCGGTGGGGCTGGAAAACGGGGTTATCTACGTCACGGACGTCGTCGGCGACCAGATCATGTCCGTTGACCCCGCCACCGGGGCCCGCACGCTGGTCTCCGGGCCAGGTCGTGGGAGCGGGCCGGCCTTCGTCTCGCCGATCAGCGTGACCAGTGACTCGCCGGACTCGGTGGTCGTTCTCGACATGGACTTCTCGGCCGGTACCAGTCTCGGCCGGGGCGCGCTGATCCGCGTCGACCTGGCTAGCGGCGACCGGACCCTGCTGTCCGACGACGCGACGCCGTCCGGCGGCCAGCAGTTCGACACCCCGATCGACGTGCGATACAACGCGTGCGAGAAGGCCTTTTACGTTCTGCAGACCGGCTTCACCCCGGCCAGTCCGGCCGGGAGGGTGCTGAAGGTCGACGCCGCGACCGGCGCCAGGACGCTGTTCGCCTCGTACCGGGGCGCGGAGAACTACGCCCTGCTCCTTCGCCCGGTCCCGGTCCAGCTGCCGTAGGCAGCCATCCTGGGTATCCCGCCAGCCGACGGGATACCCAGGATCACGTGGCTATCACCCGTGATATCATTTATGTATTAGATGATATCTCGAAGGATGCCGATGAGCAGGACCGTGATCGACCTGGATGACGAACTGGTCGCCGAGGTGGCACGGGCGCTCGGTACCCGGACGAAGAAGGACACGGTCAACACGGCGCTGCGCGAGGTGCTGGAGAACCGGCGACGGGCGGTGGCGCTGACCCGGCTGCGTGAGGCGGCCGCCGAGGGTGCCTTCGACCTGGGGGTGCTGGAGGACAAGCGGAACTACCGGCGGTGACCGCGGCGCAGTTCCTGATCGACACCAGCGCGCTGGCCCGGCTGATGCGGCCCGGCGCCGAATCCTTCGGCTGGGACCAGGCCGCGGCGGCGGGCCTGATCGCGGTGTGCCCGGTCACCGAGCTGGAGTTCTTCTACAGCGCGCGGTCGGCGGCCGACCGGGAGCGGGGCATCGCGGACTTCCGGTCCCTGTTCGGCTGGGTGCCGGTGCACGACCACGCTTTCGCCCGCGCCTGGGACGTGCAGGGCGAGCTGACCGGCCGGGGTCAGCACCGGAGCGCTGGCCCCGTCGACCTGGTGGTCGCCGCGACCGCGGAACTGCACGGCCTGACGCTGCTGCACCACGACCGCGACTTCGG
>DAIOWL010000779.1:0-3884 GCA_036758545.1 Streptosporangiaceae bacterium
CCACCGCGTGCAGCAGCGGCAGCCACTCCACCGTCTCCCCCGCGCAGAGCAAGGCACGGGCCTCGGCGTCGGCGTCGGCGCACGCCGC
Organism: Streptosporangiaceae bacterium; assembly: GCA_036758545.1. Classification (GTDB taxonomy): domain Bacteria; phylum Actinomycetota; class Actinomycetes; order Streptosporangiales; family Streptosporangiaceae; genus Palsa-504. Next base: position 89 of record DAIOWL010000779.1, read on the forward strand.
GGAGCTGGCCAAGGACCTGCAGATCACCCCCGCGAACGGCAGCCACGGCGCCATCCCCTCGGACGGCATCACTGTCACCGCGGTGGCGGGCAAGCTCGCCGACGTGACCGTGCACACCTCGGGCGACTCCGTGTCCGGCACCCTGGCCGCCGACGGCAAGAGCTGGCACAGCGCGGGGAACCTGGGCGTGTCGCAGAGCTACACGGTGACCGCCACCGGCACCGCCCCCAGCGGCGAGAAGATCAGCAAGACGAGCACGTTCCGCACCCTGACGCCCGCGCAGACCTTCAGTACCCACATCTTCGAGGGGTACAAGGAGACCTACGGCGTGGGCATACCGATCATGCTGACGTTCAGCCGGCCGATCACCAATAAGGCCGCGGTCGAGCGGTCGCTCGAGCTGACCACGTCCAAGCCGGTGATCGGCGCCTGGTACTGGGATGGCGACCAGCAACTGGACTTCCGGCCGCGGGACTACTGGCCGGCCTACACCACGGTCAGCTTCGCCGGCCACCTGGACGGCGTGGAGGGCGCCAAGGGCGTATACGGCACGCACAACCTGACCCAGACCTTCGAGATCGGCCGGTCGCTGATCGCGGTGGCCAGCACGACCACGCACAAGACGCAGATCTACCTGGACGGCAGGCTCAAGTACCACTGGCCGATCAGCACCGGTCGGTCCAGCCTGCCTACGCCGGACGGAACGTACCTGAGCGTGGAGAAGGCCAACCCGGTGCGCATGGTCGGCGGCGGCCCCGCAGGGAGCTCCGGCCACTACGACGAGCTGGTCAACTACGCGGTCCGGTTCACCTACAGCGGCGACTACTACCACTCGGCCCCGTGGTCGGTGGTGAACCAGGGCACCTCGAACGTGAGCCACGGGTGCGTGAACCTGCCGCCGCTGGCCGCGCAGACCTACTACAACATGTCCATCCCCGGCGACCCGATCACCGTCACCGCCAGCACCGCGGCGGGCAAGTGGGACGACGGCTGGACCCAGTGGTTCCTGTCCTGGTCGCAGTTCCTGAAGGGGAGCGCGACCGGCGAGGCGGTGCAGGCCGGACCGCAGGGCAGCACGTTCGTCTCGCCTTCGACGCTGCCCGACTCGACCGCCTCCGCGCCGCTCGGCACCTCCGCGCACGGCAACTACTACGCCGGCACAGCCAACCTGGGGTAGCTCAGGCAACCTGGGTAGCTCAGGTCATGCGGCACCGGACTCAGGAACCCCTTCGGGCGCCGGGGCCACCCGGCGGGCCCGGTACCCCTTATGCGAGCCCGCCGCGATTTCGTCCAGGCTCAGCCCGGCCGGCTCGGGCAGCACCAGGGTGAGCGCGAAGCCGAGCACGGCCACCCCGGCGGTCAACGCCAGCGTGCCGCGCAGGCCGAACGAGGATTCCAGCACCGGGAACAGGAAGACCCCGATGAAGGCGCCGAGCTTGCCGATCCCGGCCGAGATTCCGTGCCCGGTCGTCCGCATGGTGACCGGGAACAGCTCGCTGGGCAGCACGAACGTGGTCATGTTCGGGCCGAACTCGGTGAAGAAGTAGCTCACCCCGTACACCAGCAGGAACGGGACCACGGCGGTGGTCATGCCGGGTACCGCCGCGATGACCAGGAAGCACGCCGCCATCACCGCGAACCCGGTCAGCTGCAGCCGCCGGTGCCCGATCCGGTCCAGCCGGGCGATCGCCAGCGCGTACCCGGGCACCGCGGCCACCACGAAGATCGCCAGCTGCAGGGCGATCTTGGTCATGGTGCTGGCGTGCGGTGAGATCAGGCCGAGGATCTGCGGGGTGGAGATCGTGTTCCCGTAGTAGGCGTAGTCGAGCAGGAACCAGCAGCCCGCGGTCCCGGCCAGCGTGACCAGCCAGCGGCGATTGGTGAGGAAGGCCCGCAGCCCCGCCTCGGGCCGCGGGTCGCCGGCCTCGCCGGGGACGACGTGCCCGATATCCAGGCCAGTTATCCGGCTCGCCGCCTGGTCGGCCCGCCCCTGCACCTGGGCCTGGTAGCGCGGCGATTCCGGCATCCGGCAGCGCAGGTAGATCACGGCGGCGGCGGGCACCGCGCCGAGCGCCAGCAGGACCCGCCAGGCCACGTCGTCGCTGGTGCCCGAGCCGAGCAGGGCCAGCGCGATCAGCGGCCCGACGACCAGCCCGAGCGCCTGCGTTCCGAACACCATCCCGACCAGCTTGCCGCGGTCCTTCCGGGTGGCGTACTCGCTGACCATGACCGCGCTGACCGGGTAGTCGCCGCCGACGCCGACCCCGAGCAGGAAGCGGAACCCGATCAGCACCCAGAAAGAACCGGACAGCGCCGAGCCCAGCGCCCCGGCGATCATGATCGCGGCGACCAGCCAGTACACCCGCTTACGGCCGACCACGTCCGCGTAGCGCCCGAACACCAGGGCGCCCAGGAACGCGGCCGCCAGCATCGTGCTGTTCAAAATAGCCAGGTGCGCCGAGCTCAGCTGCCAGTCCTTGGCGATCAGCGCGAGGCGATCCCGATGACGAACAGGTCGTAGGCGTCGGTGAAGAACCCGACACCCGAGGCCACCACCGCCCGTATGTGGAACCGGCTCAGCGACGCCTCATCCAGCGCCGTTACCAGGTCCCTGGGCTGGATATCCTGCACCGCATCACCTCGCAGATCACCCGGCCGCCGCCGCGGCCGGCCGCTGGGCCTGCTCCTGAGCCGGAAGTTACCGAGCCAGGGCGACGCTCAGCCGACCTAGAGATGAACGACAGATGAACGTGATCTGACGAGCAACCGAACAGATGCGGCGACGAATCGAGGCCGAGGCTAGTCGTTACGCGTAACATTGCTCTCAATGACTGATATCAGGAACTGCGAGCAGTGCGGCACGGTGTTCGCGCCGCGCCGCGAGCACGCGCGGTTCTGCTCGGCGCGCTGCCGGGTGGCCTGGAACCGCCGGCACGCGAGCGGCACCCCGGCCGACACCGGCGCGCTCGACTGGGCCGTCGTCGCGATGCGGGACACCACCAGCCGGCTGCTGCGATCCGGCGGCTCGGACCGGGCGGACGGCTTCGCGGTGATCAGCGAGGCGGTGTGGTGGGTCACCATGGTGGACGCGACCCTGGTGCGCTACCGCCCGGACGTCTACGGCGGCCTGCTGGCCGGGCAGGATCCCGTCCGGCGGCGGATGACCGAGGACATGTTCGGCGGGCTGCGGTTCGTCAGGAACCGGATGGGTTACGACGCCGACCACGCCGACTTCATCCAGCCGCTGGATCCGGGTCCCGGTGCGGCCGCCCCGCGCCTCGCCGCCTGGACCTGGAGACCGATCTCCGAGCCCGCGCTTCCCTCTCTGACCGAGCGCGGACGGGAGTGGGAGCTGACCCGGCACCGCGCGTACCAGGCTGAGCTGGCGGGTCACCCCGTCGGGGAGACCTTCACGCAGGCCACGGCGTTCCTTCGCCTCGTCGCCGAAGGCAGCCTCAGCCGCACGTAGGCGCGTCGTCCGGGACCGCATGTCGGACTTAATCCGTTTAGCGCAGGATCTTGCGCGAACCTGTGCACAAGCGTAGGAAAGGGGGATTGCCGGGCTAGTGAAAGAGGGTCAAGGCCCGGCGCTTACCTGGGAGGTGGGGCATGACCCTGCGGACGAAACGAGCGAAGATTCTCGCCGTCGGCGCGGTGGCCGGCGTCGCCGCGGCGCTGACCGTGGGACTGTCCGCGCCGAGCGGCGCGACCCCGGTGGCCAGCCACGGGGGCGGCGGTGACCACGTGCGGCTGGACCGCGCGTTCATCATCGTGCTGGAGAACCATTCGGCGAAGG
>DAIOWL010000780.1:0-2468 GCA_036758545.1 Streptosporangiaceae bacterium
GAGGACTTTCCCGCGCCGTTCGGCCCCAGGAAGCCGAAGGCCTCACCGCGGTACAGGTCGAAATCGATCCCGTCCACCGCCGTGAAATCCCCGAACCGCTTGTTCAGGCCGCGCGCGCGGACGAGCACTTCGCTGTGAGACACCCGGTTCACGCTACCTGGCGGGTGTGACATTTCCCGAACGGTTTACCGACCGGTACGTAGCACCACCTGGGGACACGGTAAGGTCGGTCTATCACGGGATGGACCGACTGAAGGACAGTAGCGAGTGGATCTCCTACGCGATCTCTACGCGCGATTCAGGGTTCTGATACACGAGGTAGCCAAGTTCGGCTTGGTCGGGATCCTCGCTTTCATCATCACCCTCGGCGGCGCCAACGTGCTGCACTACGGCGCGGGGCTCGGTCCTCTCACCTCTGTGACGATCGCCACCGTGGTGGCCACGGTGTTCGCCTTCCTGGGCAACAAGCTCTGGGCGTTCCGGCACCGCAACGGCAGTCACTGGGGCCGCGAGTCGGTCCTGTTCTTCGTCTTCAACGGCATCGGGCTGCTCATCCAGCTCGGTATCGTCGCGGCCGTGCGGTACGGGCTCGGGGTCGACGACAAGCTGTCCTACAACGTGTCGAACATCATCGGCATCGGCGTGGCCACCATCTTCCGGCTGTACTGCTACCGCCGCTGGGTCTTCCTGGTCGCGGACGGCACGCCGCTCCCTGAGCAGCTGCAGCCGGAGACCTCGGGCCGCTGATCCTGCGGCGCGTCCGGCTCTTCCAGCTCGTCCGGTTCTTCCGGCCGCCGGTCAGGCGCACCCGCGGACGGCGGACAGGCCCAGGGGCGCGTTGAGCGCGGCGGTTTCCTGTGCCTGCGTCAGGTATCCCACCGCGGCCATCCGGCCGATAACGTGCACCAGCCGGGTCCTGGCCTGCCGCGGGTAGGCCAGCGGGTCGTCGTAGCTGGGCGCGTTCACCACCCCGGCCAGCATGGCCGCCTGCACCAGCGTCAGCCGGTCCGGCGGCCGGCCGAAGTAACCGCAGCTCGCGGCGTCCAGGCCGTAGTAGCCGTGTCCGTAGTAGGCGACTTCGGCGTACATGCGCAGGATCTGCGGCCGGCTGTAGGTCTGGTTGAGCTTGACCGCCATCACCAGCTGCTCCAGATCCTCGGTGAAGCCGCTGTGGCCGCCCGTGTACAGGTTCTTCGCCAGCTGCTGGTCGATGGTGCTGCCGCCCTGGTCCTCGCGGCCGGTGATCCAGGAGATCACCACCCGGCCCATGGCCAGCGGGTCCACCCCCGGATCGGTGTAGAACCTGTGGTCCTCGGTCGCGACCAGCGCCTGCGCGAAGTACGCCGGGACCGGCGGGCCCGGATAGGTGATGTGGCGGTCCCTCGCCTGCGCCCGGACCAGCGCGGTGGCCTGGCCCGCCGACGGAGTCAGCAGGAAGAGCAGGCCGACTGCGACCGCGAAGAGCACGACGACGACGAGGAGGACCCTGGCGATGCGGAACGCGATCCGGAACCGCCGCCGCCTGGTCCGCATCGGCCGGGTCGGGCCCTCGCTGTGGAAGCTGCCCTCGGAGGAGGCTGAGCGGGGCGTACCCAGTGCTCCCAACGGCCCAGCCCTTCGATGTGAGTGCGGCTCTCGCATCTACAACGAGCACGGCATCCGCACCATGCCCGGCACAGGGTAACTTCCCGTTCCGGCCGCAGGCACGCATCCGCCGCGGCGCGTCGTCATGGTGCGGCCTAGCTTCGTTCCGAGCGGCGCCGCGGTTGCGCTAAGCTAACTGAGCCTGCCGAGATAGGGACAGGTTAGTAGCACGGTCTGCAATCGTGTCACTACGGGACGTGGCGCAGTTTGGTTAGCGTGTCGGTCTGGGGGACCGAAGGCCGCGGGTTCGAATCCCGCCGTCCCGACCAAAATTCGAACACTTGATTAAATGTTAGTCCCCGGTGTTACCGTTCCGGCATGGCTCGACCATCGAGATGGAACGCACATGGCCCGACGCCCAGTTGATCGACGCGGTGGCGGGCTCCTCGAACTGGCGCGATGTGATGAGGAAACTCGGACTGAACGCCAACTCCGCCGGAGCCATTCGGATCGTGAGACGGGACGTCGAACGTCTCGAGCTTGACACATCTCACTTCAGGGGCAAGCGCGTCTGGTCCGATGCACAGCTTCGGCGTGCGGTCCTGAATTCGCAGTCCTGGGATGAACTGCTTGGCACCCTGGGCCTAGCGCCAGGAAGCGGAGATGGGCGGATACGGGTCAAGGCCCGTGCGATTCGCCTGGGACTCGACCTATCGCACCTGGAGAAACCTCCTGGGAATTCATCAGGACCTGCCGAGGTAAAGCCAGACCTCCGATACCTCCGCGATGCCGCCACCTCACTCGCCGCGTCCTGGTTTTCCTTGTGCGGATTCAGCGTGGCGATCCCGGCTGAGCCGACGGTCTATGACCTGCTGGTGGATATG
>DAIOWL010000780.1:2507-3878 GCA_036758545.1 Streptosporangiaceae bacterium
AAGCGAGTACAGGTCAAGACGACGACGTGCTACAGCAAGGACGGCTGGACCGTGGCGGTCGGTCGCAGATCCTATTCGGTCGGCAACCGGGCACGGCGGATTCCCTACGATCCGGAATCGATCGACTGGTTCTTCATCGTGGACGGCGACATGACGATTTACATCATCCCGAGCCGGATTATCGCGGGCCGGGTTGGCATTCTGCTGCATACCTACAGCAAGTACATCGTGGGCAATGCGGCCGGGCTCATGACGCCGCGGCCTGCGGCCGCCTGAACTCGCGGTTCCGGCCGCACCCGCGAGCCGCCGGCCCGGGATACGGCGTGGAGGGCGGCTGGTGTTGACTGTCCGGTATGCCAGTTGAAGGAGAATACGAGCCGAGCGCGCAGGCGTGGGTTCGCGATCAGGTCGAGTTGTACGAGGGTTCGGGCGGAACCCAGGGCACGACGCTGCGGGATACCGGCCTGCCGGTGGTGATCGTGACCAACGTCGGCGCCAGCAGCGGCAAGGTGCGCAAGACGCCGGTGATGCGGGTGGAGCACGACGGCAGCTACGCCATGGTGGCCTCCCAGGGCGGCGCGCCGACGCATCCGCTGTGGTACCACAACGTCCGCGCGAACCCGCGGGTGGAACTCCAGGACGGCCCGCGCAAGCAGGACATGGTCGCCCGCGAGGTCAGCGGGCAGGAGCGGGCCGAGTGGTGGAAGCGAGCGGTTGATGCCTACCCGCCGTACGCCGAGTACCAGCAGCGGACCACGCGTGAGATCCCGGTGTTCGTCCTGGAGCCAGCTGGCTCGTAACGTGCCGGGTTAGCCGCTGATCGTGCCCACGCCGGGCCGGACCGGCTCGACGCCCAGGTAGACGGGCCCGGCGTGCGAGCAGGCCTCCAGGTCGAAGGCGGCGTAGGTCGCACGGCGCTGCCCCGGCGGGTAGATCCGCAGCTCGAACGTGCGGAAGGTCGGGTGGCAACCGGGCGCGGTGGCGATCGTGACGTCGCCGTACCACAAGATGGTGTGCGCCGTCGCGCCCGGGGCCAGCACCACGGTCCGGACCGGGATCACGTGATCCCGGGTCGCCGGGCGGCCGAGCTGGTGTCCGCTGCGGTCGACGGCGGATACCCCGGGGAAGCCGCGCATCGCGCAGGCGTGCCGGCTCAGGTTGGTGAACTGCAGCGGGTAGAAGACGCTGCCGGCGGCGCCGTTTCCCTGGGTGACGGCGACCCAGGCGCCGAGATTGCCCGCCGTGCAGGCCGGGACCGCGGTCGCGGTGATGCGCGCGCTGTCCGACGCCAGCACGACGCCTGACGAGGCCGCCGCGGAGGCAGCGGCCGCGATCAGCCCGGCGGCGGAGGCGGCGGCGATGACCGCGGTG
>DAIOWL010000781.1:0-3865 GCA_036758545.1 Streptosporangiaceae bacterium
CCGTTCCAGGCCCGCGCTAGCGCCCGGGGCAGCCCCCACCAGCCGAGCCTGGTCAGCCACCGCTGCTCACTGACGGCACCGATCGCCTCCCAGCACAGCAGCGCTGCCTCGAACCCACGGCACAATGACTCGTCGTCAGTCACGCCACCAGCGAAGGGATCGTAGGCCACGGCCTCATCGCCAGGTTCGTTCGTATTCATGGTCTCCGGGCATTGCCTGGCGTACCTGACGAGATCCCCGGCCGTGGCGACGGTGTTGACGCCGGACCGGACCAGGCCGGTCACAGCCCCGGCCCAGTCCGCCGGGCGAAGCAGCGTGACCGGCTCGAGCAACGGCGATCCAGAGCCGATGTGGCGTCGCATTGTCGCCATGGCACCGGCGGCATCCAGCCACAGGTCCGTGTCGTCAGCCGGTGACCGCTTGCGCGGCCGCTGGCCCCACGCCGCGCGGGCCAGTTCCCGGTACGGCCACTTGCGCACCGCGGACCTGAAACGTGCGGCCTCCGCGGTGAGTTCCACGACGGGTACCGGTACGGCCTGTGCCTCCGGAAGGGCTTCCCGGAGCAGCCTGACGGCGTACCTCTCCGCGGCGTCCCAGGCCAGGCCGAGGTCATCCGGCCCAGGGTCACCGTCCCGAGCGTAATAGAGACCTTCCTCGCCACCCATCATCGCTGAGCCTAGCCGTGGCCGGTCGCGACTGGTAACCGGTTTTCGCGCGTCGCGTCCGCCCGCCGGGTCCGCCGTCGCGAGGGGTAGCCTGCGGTCGTGAGCGTGATCGACTGGCTGCTCGACGGCGACCCCGCCATCCGCTGGCAGGTGCTACGCGATCTCACGTACGCGTCAGCCGGGGACGTGGCAGCTGAGCGGGCCCGGGTGGAGCACGACGGCTGGGGTGCGCGTCTGCTCGCGCGCGAGGGTCCCGACGGGCTCTGGGACGGCGGCGCGTGCTTCCCGGCGTCCTACACCAGCGATGAGCCAGGGCAGCCTTGGACGGCCACAATGCACACGCTGCAGACTCTGCAGATTCTCGGGCTCGACCCGGCGTCGCAGTCCGCCCGCCGGGCGATCGGGCTCGTGGTCGGCAACGGGCGCTGGGAGCACGCCGGGCAGCGGTACTTCGATGGTGAGGTCGAGCCCTGCATCAACGGCAGGACGATCGACGCCGGCGCGTACTTCGGGGTGGATGTCACAGCGATCGTCGAGCGGATCCTGGCCGAGCGGCTCGCTGACGGCGGCTGGAACTGCGAGGCTGAAAACGGATCGGTGCGGTCCTCCTTCGACACCACGATCAACGTGCTTGACGGCCTGCTCGAGTTCGACCGCGCGACCGGCGGGCCTGAGCAGGTGCGCACGGCCCGCCGCAGCGGTGAGGAGTACCTGCTCCAGCGCGGCCTGTTCCGCCGCAAGAGTACGACGGCGGTCGTCCAGCCGGCGTACCTGGACTTCGCGTTCCCGTATTACTGGCACTACGACGTACTGCGCGCGCTGGACTACTTCCGACGGTCGGGCGCGAACCCCGATCGCCGGATGGCCGAGGCGGTCGAGGTTGTGCAGTCCAGGCGGCAGCCCGACGGCCGGTGGCTGCTCGACCGCATCCATCCTGGCCGCGTCTACTTCGATCTCGAGGCCGGTGTGGGCACGCCGAGCCGCTGGAACACCCTCCGCGCACTCAGGGTGCTCAAGTGGTGGGACGGAATCGCCTGACAGCCGGATGGCTGAGGGCGAGCGGTGTGCTCACGCCCGGCGGCCAGCCACGTCCCACTGCGGCCGTGGAGGGCTGGCAGCGCGTCGCATAACCGGCGTTACAGTGCGCGGACGGCGATGCCGGGGTAGTCGAGCACGAGGCCGGACTCGTCGTAGCGGAGGCGGCAGGTGAAGCCGAAGGCGGGAGCGGCGTAGTCGTAGCGCTGAGAGCGGCCCTCATCAGCGACGCGCGCATAGTCCTGGTCCAGCCGCTCGACCCTGAGGTCCGGGACCCGCACGTAGGCAGCCGGGACGGATGCCCGCTCACCGGCACGCAGGCCCATCCGGTGCACGGGCAAGGCGTTGGTCATGGCTGAGGACTCCAGGTCAACATCGAGGCAGCCATCCAGCCGGGAGGCAGACTGGCCATCGACCCGCCAGTGGCCGTGGCCGTCGGCCTGAAGCCAGGCATGGCGGATACCCGCCGCCGACTGCGCGGTGATCCGCGCGCTGCGCGTCGTCCAGGTCTCATCCAGCTCGATCGCGTAACTGACTACCCAGGTCTGGCCGTCCTCGGCCCCGGTAGTGCATCCGCTGAGGTGGTAGCCGCGGCCGGCTGACCGGAAGTAGGTAACCTCGAACCCTGCTCTGGCATCGCGGTGCTGCCAGGCGGCGGTCACGGGCAGCGCGCTGAAGGGCATACCGCACGATAACGTCCGCGATCTCCCGCCCGCTGCTTCGGTCCGCGGCGTTGTGCCGGGCCCGGAGGTTCCAGCCGGAACGGCCCGGCCGTCAGCCTTGGGGCATGGCCCGCCCGGGTCCGGGCATGGGAATGGAGCGATGGCAGCCGAACGAGCGTAGGAGGGCATGTGCGGCGTAGGTACGCGATCCTCGAGGCGCCGTCTGCGCTGGGACACATTCCTGAGCATCTCGGCGTGGAGCGCGCGCCTGGCGTCCTGCTCGATTACGGCCTAGCCGACGGTCTTGATGCCCGCCGGGCGGGCCGCCTCCCGGCCCGCGGCTACAGCGGCGCGCGTGATCTGCAGACCATGGTGATGAACCCGCAGCCGCTGCACAACTATTCGAGGTCGCTGGCTGATGCGGTGGAAGCCATCCTGGACAGCGGGGATTTCCCGGTCGTGCTGGGTGGCGATTGTTCGCTGCTGCTCGGGGCGATGCTGGCGCTGCGACGGCGGGGTCGGTTCGGCGTGCTATACGTCGACGGGGATGCCGACTTCTACCAGCCCGAGGCCAATCCGCTGCGCGGCGCGGCCTCGGCGAGCGATCTGGCTTTCGCCACCGGGCGCGGTCCGGACATCGTCTGTGACCTGGAGGGACGCCGGCCGCTGGTCCGCGACGGTGACGTGGCCGTGCTTGCCTGCCGCGATGCCGCCGACCGTCGGCGTCGCGGCTGCCAGCCTCTGCCTGACGACATGCTGGTCCTCGATCGAGAGCACGTTCGCCAGGCAGGCGCCGAAAACGCGGCCCGTCAGGCGGTCAGCTTCCTGACCCGTGAGGACGGACCGCCAGACGGGTTCTGGATTCACCTGGATGCGGACGTCTTCGACGAGACGATCATGCGGTCCGTCGATGATCCGCGCCCGAACGGGCTCACCTGGGATGAGGGCATAGCAGTCCTGCGCACGGCCCTGGCCTCGGACCGGGCGGCCGGACTGCAGGCCGCGATCTACAACCCCGACATCGACACCGACGGAGCTGACGGCCGCGGCCTGGCAGCAGCCATCCGAGACGCGCTTGCCCTTTAGCCCTCGCCGCCTTGTGATGGTGACAGCGATCCGGCGTCGGCCGGGCGAGCCGTGGTTATGGCTCAGCCCAGGGTCCAGATCTGTATAGGAATGACTGCTGATCGGCGCGGCGCCTGCCGCGAGCCGCGGCCGGGAAGGGATCTGCTATGGCGGTACCAGCTTTCATCCGGCTCAGTGATTCGGGAGTGCCGCTGGATCCTGGACTGCGGAGGGTTCTGGAAGAGTCATTCTCGTGGACCTGAGCGGGGTCCGGCTTTATGCCGGCCCGCGGACCGCGGCCTTCCTACGCGTGCATGGCTACCAGGCGGCGGCCGCCGGGCACCGCGTGTTCATGCCGGCCGCGCGGTGACAGCGAGCCGGCAGCCAGGCAGGACAGTTCGCGGTGGAATCGGCGCCGCCAGTAGCTTTCGGCCTGCC
>DAIOWL010000782.1:0-3863 GCA_036758545.1 Streptosporangiaceae bacterium
GGCTGATCTTGACCGCGCGCTGCGCGCGCTGCTCGAGGTCCGTCTCGAACTGCTCTTCAGTCTGGTTCGTCATCTCCAGGTAGCCGTCCAGGCTGGCACCGGCCCGGGAGAGCTGGCCCTCGATCGACTGCCGGTTGTGCTGGACCTCGTCGGCCACCACGCTCTCCGGCAGCGGGATGTCCGTCTGGTCGAGCAGGGCGTCCAGGGCGAGGTCACGTGCCTGCATCACCTGCCGCATGGCCTTGTCCCGCTCCAGCTGCGTCCTGGTGTCGGCGCGCAGCTCGCCCAGCGTGTCGAACTCGCTGGCCATCTGGGCGAAGTCGTCGTCCAGGCCAGGCACGTCCTTGGCCTTGACGCTGTGCACGGTCACCGTCACGTCGGCCTCCTGGCCGGCCAGGTCACCGCCGGCCAGCTCGGAGGAGAACGTCTTCGAATCCCCCGCCGACATGCCGATCAGCGCCTCGTCCAGCCCGTCCAGCAGGGACTCGCTGCCGACCGGGTACGACAGGCCGCTGGCCTGCGCGTCCTCGACCGGCTTGCCGTCCACCGAGGCGGACAGGTCGATAGAGACGTGATCTCCGTCGGCGACCGGCCGCTGCACGCCCTTCAGCGAGGCGAACCGGTCCTGCAGCATGGCGAGCCGCTCGGCGACCTCGTCCGGGGTGACCAGGGTGTCGTCGACGGTGACGGACAGGCTGGACAGGTCGGGCAGGTCGAACTTGGGCCGGATGTCCACCTCGACGGTGAAGGTCAGCTCCTTGCCGTCGTCCAGGTTGGTGATCTCGACCTCGGGCTGGCCGAGGGCATAGAAGTCGCCTTCGGCCACCGCCTTGGCGTACAGGTCGGGGATCGCGTCGTTGACCGCCTGGGTGAGCACCACGTCACGGCCGACCCGCCGGTCGATCACCGGCGGCGGGACCCGGCCCGGCCGGAAGCCCGGGATGCGGACCTGGCGGCCGACCTCGCGGTAGGCCTTGTCGAGGCTGGGCTTCAGCTCATCGAACGGCACCTCGACGCTCAGCCGGACTCGGGTCGGGCTCAGCTCTTCGACGTCAGTCTTCACGTCCGCGTCACTCCGGGATTGTGGATGGTAACTCAGCAGGGATCGCTTGGATCGCTGAGAAGTCTAAGCCGTCAGTCTAGGGGCTAACTGACCCTGACGACGCGTACCGGCGGTGGCTCGTCGTCGTGCGTGCGCTTGTCCCGGATGAACAGGTTCAACACCCAGCTCACCAGCCCGACGATGATCGCGCCCCAGAACGCGGCCCAGAATCCGCTTATGTGGAAGGGCAGCGACAGCTTGCCCGCGACCCAGCTGGTCAGCCACAGCAGCAGCCCGTTCACGACCAGCGCGACCAGGCCGAGCGTGAGCACGTAGAACGCGCAGCCGACGACCTTGATCAGCGGCTTGAGCGTGGCGTTGATGATGCCGAAGATCAGGGCCACCACGAGCAGCGTGCCGACCTTCGACCAGCCGCTGGCGGCGGGCAGCGTAATTCCGGACACCACCCAGGTGGCGACGCCGAGGGCAGCAGCAGAGACGAGTACCCGGAGCAGGAATCTCATGGTCCAGATATTACGTGAGTTATCGAGCGGAGGCACTCATGCTATCGCCCCGGAAGAGGCGCCGGTAGGCGTGGGGGGTGGTGCCGCGCCAGGAGCGGAAGTGATGGCGCAACGCGGTCGCGTTGCCGAACCCGGCCCGGTCGGCGATGGTGTCCACCGTCTCGTCGCTCTCCTCCAGCAGTTGCTGGGCCAGCAGGATGCGCTGCCCGATCAGCCAGCGTTGCGGCGTGGTGCCGGTGTCCTGTACGAACCGGCGGGCGAAGGTCCGCTCGGACATGTTCGCCCGCGCGGCCAGCTGGCGTACGGTCAGCGGCTGGTCCAGGTGCGCGCGCAGCCACTCGAGCAGCTCCCGCAGGGTTCCGTCACAGGAGGGGGCGACCGGCTGGTCAACGTATTGCGCCTGGCCGCCGTCGCGATGCGGCGGCACCACCATGCGCCGGGCGATGCCGTTGGCGATCCGCGAGCCCTGTTCCTTCCTGACCAGGTAGAGGCACGCATCGATGCCGGCCGCCGTGCCCGCGCTGGTGATCACCGGGTCGTCGTCGACGTAGAGGACATCGGGATCGACCTTGGCCGCCGGGTAGCGACGAGCGAGTTCCTCCGCGTTCCGCCAGTGCGTGGTGCAGCGGCGGCCGTCCAGCAGCCCGGCCTCGCCCAGGATGAAGGCCCCGGTGCAGATGCTCAGCACCCGGGTGCCCCGGTCCACCGCCCGGCGCAGCGCCTCCAGCAGTTCCGCGGGGAAGGGCTGGGGCGCATCCGGCCCCTCGATCGGCTTGCCTGCGTAGATACTGAGCCGGTCGTCGTCGACCGCGGGCAGCGCGATCAGGTCCGCCCCTTCCAGCCGCTCCAGCCCGCAGGAGGGGGCGATGGTGAAGTCGTTGTGCGCGCGCACCGGCGGCGACTCGCCGGCGACCACGGACAACTGGTAGGACGGCAGCCGGTCGTCGGCCCGGTCGACGCCGAACACCTCGCAGATGGTGCCGAACTCGAACGGGAGGAAGCCGTTGACGACCACCACGGCGACGTTGCGCAGCACGATCCGAGTATGCCAAACGGACTGGCAGGATGTCATCTAACTGTGGCATTACTGCCACTGGCGGGCGATCGCCCGGCCGGCCATGCTGAATATATGGACGCTTACAGCACCTCCGCAGCAGGCCAGCGGACGTCCTGGATCGTTAGGTTCGCTCGCCAGGCCAACTACGTGTTCAGCGAGATCAACTGGGCCAATAAGCGCATGACAGCGCTGAGGCTCTCCTACGGCGTCGCCGAGTCCGACCGAGCGCCGGACACCTACGCCGAATTCCTGCTCCGGTCGAGGATCTCGGTCCTGCACGAACCGCCGGCCCGCCGCCGGGGCGCGGGTCACCAGATCAGGTAATAACGCCAGGTTAGCTGGTACTGCCCGGCTCGACGGGCCAGCTCACGCCCGCGATGGCTAGCACCTGCTGCTGCAGCGGCGGGCCGGACTGCGGGTACTCACTGAGCCCGGGCATGTCCCGGCCGCCGATGCGGACGGACACGACCCCGCAGCCGCCGTACTGAGCGGTCAGCCGGGCCACCACTGGGCCGCCCGGGCGGGTGAAGAAGGTGAGCCGCATCTGCCCGCCGGACTCGGCCGGGCAGCTGAATGTGCCGTCAGGGAACCTGGTCAGGCCGTTGACGACCGCCGCGATCCTGGCCACCGTGGCCGGGTCGGTGACCGTGAAGGCGCGGTCGAGGCGCTTGGCGCGGGGGTTGGGGTTGAAGCCGAAGACCGGGGTCACGGTCAGCACTCCGGCGGCCGGCGGGATGCGTTCGGTTACCGAACGGGCAGGCAGCCAGACGACCTGGCATCAACCCGGATCGCGGTCTGGCTCCCGGATCGGACGGCCAGCACCACTAGCTCGCGCTGGGTCAGCACGCCCGGCACGGCGGGCAGGGCGAACACGCTGGTCCAAGACCTGAACCCGTTGCCGGTACTCGTGCCGGCGCCGGCCGAGGTGAAGCCGGGCGGCAGGTGGACGCGGATCCAGGCCAGCACCTCCTGCGGCCGGCCGGATGCCCGCCACCACCGTGTCACGATGGCCAGATCCGGGGTGGCCGGCCGCGCCCCGGACTGGGGCAGGGACGCGATCGGGCTGGTGCGCACCGCCCCCGGCGGCCGGGGAAACGACGCCATGATGCGCGCCGCGTCGGCGACGGCGCGCTGCCGGGGGCCTGCCGCCGGACTGGGTTTGCTGGTGCGTCCGGCACCAGGCTGGCTGAACGGCTGGCTCCCGCAGCCGGCCAGGACGATCGCGCCACAGGCGACGGCG
>DAIOWL010000783.1:0-353 GCA_036758545.1 Streptosporangiaceae bacterium
ACGGCCGGTGCGGGACGGCAGCCAGTGCCAGCCCGGCCACGAGCACCGCGCCGGCGGCGAGCATCCATCTGGGGGTGCGCAGCGCCGGCCACCCCGAAGGGCGGGAGGCGATCCCCCGACGCCACGTCCCCCCGGGTTCTCGCATCCCCATGGTCCCTCCTGGGATCCCGGACGCCAGCTGTGACATCGAGCCATGCCCGCGCACGCCATGCGACTCAAGCCATGCGGCGTCATCCTAAGACCCCGTGTTCCCGGCCCGCCGCCGCCTGGCTTCCGTAACTGCGTTCAGTGATGATCCACGGTATCTCGCAAACGATTGTTACACCGGGTGAAATTGTGCCAGGTCACGCCGA
>DAIOWL010000783.1:448-3857 GCA_036758545.1 Streptosporangiaceae bacterium
GGGGCTAAGTGTTGCCTTGCGGCTCATGTGACTGGAGTATCTACCCCGTAGGTGCGGCCTGAACCTGTCGCATGACTGGGTATGTACGTGCATTACCGCCTACACCGCATGCGCACGTCGGTTATGAAGCGAGGTGGTGATCCGGTGTCCGTGACTGCCCGGGCGGCGTCTCTGCTCGTTGCCTTTCTCGTGGTGGCGGGGCTGGTGACCTTCGTTGCCCTGTACTACATAGGCGGGGCGAGTTCCCTGCCGACCGTGCACTACACGGCCTCAAGTGGTCAGGTCAACGTGGTGTTGCAGGAAGACGCGCAGAACAGCGTCTCTAGCCGGCCCGACTGGGTCAGCTATTTCGTGCAGGACCCGGCGACCAGGCAATGGGTCCACACCACATTGTTTTCCGTCCCGGCCAATACGAAGGTCAACGTGACCCTTTACGGCTATGACGGTTGCACACCGCTGCGGAACAACTATTTCAGCGCGGTACAGGGCACGATCGGCAACACGGTGACCGTGTCCCAGTTCGATCAGCACGGTAAGGAATATGTCACCAACCAAACCACGCCGCTCATCAACTCGTGGTCCGACTGCAACGTCGGGCACACGTTTGCGATCCCGAGCCTGGGCGTGTTCGTGCCGGTCGCCTCGCCGAACGCCCAGCTGTCCGCGAACAACCTGTGCAGCGACTCTCCGTGCGTCACGAGCGGCAACCCGTACGCCAAGGAGACCTTCAGTTTCATGACCCCGGACCACGCCGGCGTCTTCCGCTGGCAGTGCCTGGTCCCCTGCGGCGGCGGCTTCCTCGACGGTAACAGCGGTCCCATGCAGACCCTCGGCTACATGATGGGCGAGATGGACGTGGTGAGCTCATGACGACGCAGCCGGGGGACCAGCCCGCCCAGGCCGACCAGGCCGACCAGGCCGCCACGGGTCCCCGCCACGGCCTGCGGCTCTTCCTGATCTGGCTGGTCCTGGCGCTGGCCGCCAACCTGATCATCTGGTTCGTCTGGAAGCCGCACCTGCCGCCCGGCGCCATGTCCGACGCGGCCCGGCACCAGCAGTTCGACATCGCCGTGCTCGCCATATCCGGCGCCCCGGTCGTCATCTTCGTCCTGCTCTACTTCATCTACTCGATCGTGGTCTGGCGGGCCAGGCCCGGTGACGACACCGACGGCGAGCCCATCTACGGCAACACCAAGATCCAGGCGACCTGGATCATCGGCACCACGGTCATCGTGCTGTGGCTGTTCGTGTTCGGCACCGTCGAGCTCGTGGTGCCCGCCGGCGCGGGCGCCGGCGAGGGCCCGTCGCCCATCTGGAAGCTGGCCGGCACGACCTCGTCGACCTGGACGCCGAACACCAACACCACGCTCCAGGTCCAGGTGATCGGCCAGCAGTGGACCTGGACCTACCGGTACCCCCAGTTCGGCGGGATGGAGTCCTCCGAGCTCATGCTCCCGGTAGACACCCCGGTGACATTCCACGTGACGTCGCTGGACGTGATCCACAGCTTCTGGGCCTACCAGCTCGGCGTGAAGGCCGACGCGAACCCGCAGGTGGACAACGTGGCGTACGTGACGCCGAAGGCGCTCGGCAGCGTCACGGTCCGGTGCAACGAGCTCTGCGGCATCTGGCACGGCGCCATGTTCAACTACGGCCACGTGGTGCCCCAGACCGCGTTCCAGTCCTGGGCGAGCGGGGTGCAGGCCAAGGAGCAGGCCGACGGCGTGCTCGCCGCCCTGCCGCCGTACGCGCTCACCTATGACCCCACCGTGGTCCCGCAGCTCGGGAAGAACCTGCCGAAGATCGACGGGATCACCGGGGCCGCGGGCTACTACTACCCGCCTTCGGATCCGGTGACGCCGTGACGCCCGGCCCCGCCCTAACGCCCGTTACGTCCGCAATGTCCGCCATGACCTGCCTGAAGGGGTGACGGGATGGCCATCGAGACACACCAGGACCGCGTCGAGCCCGCGGGCACCGGCCCTCCGCTCGGCGGGCCCGGCGGGGTCTTGCGGCCGTGGTGGCTGCGCCCGGGCGTTCACGTCGGCGCGATCGGTGCCGTGGCCGGCTACATCCTCGGCCACCTGCTCGGCAACTTCCTGTCCAGCGCGTACGCCCAGAACGCGCTGTCCGACTCCAACGACGTGCCGATCGTGCTCGGCTACGCGTTCGGCACCATCGGCTGGCTGGCCGGCCTCGGCGTGTTCAACGACCTGGGCCGGCAGATGCTGGGCAAGCCGCTGCTGGCCGAGGTCAGGCGGGGCGCCGGAGAGATCGGCTTGTCGAAGTACTTCAGGTACACCCTCGACCACAAGGTGGTCGGCATCCAGTACCTGTTCGGCATGATCGCGTACTTCCTGACCGGCGGCCTGTTCGCGATGGCCATCAGGAGCGAGCTGCTGTCGCCGTCCTACCACCTCCTCGGGCCGAACCAGTACCTGATGGTCGTGGGCGAGCACGGCACGATGATGATGATGATGATGTCCTCGGTCATCCTCGGCCCGTTCGGCCAGTACTTCGGCCCGCTGCTGATCGGGTCCAAGCGGGTCGCGTTCCCGCGGCTCGAGGCGCTCGGCTTCTGGCTCACCCCGGCCGCCTACGTGATCCTGCTGTCCGCCGTGCTGTTCGGCGGGTTCCCGACCGGCTGGACCGGCTACGAGCCGCTGGCCACCCAGGCCACGCAGGGCGAGGACGCGTACTTCTTCGCGTTCGGCCTGATGGGCATCTCGATGATCCTGGCCGGCTTCAACATGATCGTCACCATCATCAACTACCGGGCGCCCGGCATGCGGTGGAGTCGGCTCCCGATGTTCGTGTGGTCGATGTTCACGGTCTCGTTCCTCCAGGTCCTGGCGGTGCCCGTGCTGGTGGGCGCGTGCTACATGGCGCTGATGGACCGGACCTTCCAGACCGCGTTCTTCGCCAACCAGCTCGGCGGCTCCAGCTTCCTCTACGAGGACCTGTTCTGGTTCTTCGGCCATCCGGAGGTGTACATCCTGGCGCTGCCCGGCTTCGGCGTCGTCGCCGAGGTGATCGCGGTGTTCTGCCGCAAGCCGCTGTTCGGCTACAAGATCGCCGCCGCCGGGATGCTCGGCGTGGGCATCTTGTCGTTCTTCGTCTGGCAGCACCACCTGTTCGTCAGCGGCATCAACCCGGACATGCGGCCGCTGTTCATGCTGACCACCGAGCTCATCTCGATCCCGACCGGCTTCATCTTCCTGGTCGCCATGGGCACGTTCTGGAAGGCGAAGATCAGGTTCAGCATCCCGATGCTGTTCGCGCTGGCCTTCTACTTCAACTTCCTGATCGGCGGCATCAGCGGCGTGTTCCTGTCGGACGTGCCCGCGGACACGACCGAGCACGGCTCCTTCTTCGTCATGGCGCACTTCCACTACACGATCATGGGCGG
>DAIOWL010000784.1:0-3852 GCA_036758545.1 Streptosporangiaceae bacterium
CGCTGCCTTCGTGCGCGGCCATCAGCACCTCTCGCCTGATCGCGGACGCGCCCCTTTCCGGGGGCAGCGTCCCACCGTAGGCGGAGCCGGCGGGGACCGCCGGGCCAGTGTCGACCATGCCCGGCGGCAACGCGGTGCCGAACTGGCTGAACGGGATGCCGAACGCGCTGCAGTACAGCAGCTTGTAGCGCTCGGCCGGGGTTACCGTGCCGCGCTCCCAGCGGTAGATGTTGTGGCTGATGTTGTCGGTGCCGGGCAGCGACGTGTCGCCCCGGGCCCGGGCCGCCCTGATGAGCTGGCGGGCCAGCTCGGTTCTCGTCCAGCCGCGATCCTCGCGCTGCCGGCGCAGCCAGGCAGCGAGTTCGGATGACATAGAGCCGTATGGTAACGGCAGGCGATTCCGCCGGGACACGCTGTGTCCGCCGATGTCGCGGATTGTCTAGTGCGGTGACCACGGACGGCCGCCAGGCCGCGCGGGTTGGAGTCGCTCCACAAATATCACGAACCCTGTTTGGTGAATCATCACTACCGGCACGACAGGTCGTAATTAACTAAAGATTATTAGTTTTTTATCCAGCTAGACGGGTAGGCAGACGACGCAGGCACCCCACCTTGAAAGGAGAGGCCCATGCTCGGCTCACCTCTCGTCCGGATCGCGGCCGCCGTGGCCACCGCGGCCGGTCTCACCGTCGCGGCCGTAACCCCGGCGCTCGCGTCCGGCCGCGACACCACCCCGCCCACGGCGCCGGTCCTGATCTATTACACGGGCTACTACTGCGGGGTCCTCATCGTCGGCATGGACCGCTCGACGGACAACGTGACGCCGCAGTCCCAGCTGAAGTACGAGGTGTTCATCGACGGTCAGCCGTTCGGGCCGGCCGTCGACCAGGGCAGCGAGTCCGGCGTGTGGGCCTGGTTCCAGGGTCCCTCGGTGCCGGGGCCCGTCCTGTCGCCGGGGCAGCACACGGTCACCGCCAAGGCGCAGGACGCGGCCGGCAACTGGTCCGCGCCCAGCAAGGCGGAACCTGTTACCGGGTACCGCTGCTGATCAGTCATCCACCGCGCTAGCTGTCCTTGATGGCCAGCGCGGTGGCGACCAGCCGGTCCGCCCGGGCCCGGGAAGCGGGCTCCTCGCGGATGGTGTCGGCCAGGAACTGGTCGGGGTCGGTGCCCGCCGCCACGGCCTCCCGGGCACCCAGCGAGTCCAGCCAGCGCTTGAGCTGCGGCCCGTCTACTTCGGGGTGGAACTGGACGGCCAGGTGCCGGCCGATCCGGAAGGCCTGCACCGCCGCGTCGTTACGGGCCAGCACCGTGGCGTCGGACGGCAACAGGCAGCGGTCGCCGTGGAACTCCAGCCAGGGACCGGCCGGGACCGCGTCCTGGTCGGCCGAATCGACCGTGAACCAGCCGATCTCCATGCGTTCCATGGCCTCGACCCGGCCGCCCAGCGCGGCGCACAGCGCCTGGGCGCCGAAGCAGATGCCGAGCACGGGCACGCCCGCCCGGTCGGCGCCGCGCAGCCAGGCCAGTTCCTCGGCGATCCAGACCGAGGCCGGGCCCTCGTCGTTGACCGAGTTCACCGCGCCGAGCACGATCACGTGGTCGACACCGTCCAGTGCGGGCAGCGGGCCGTCGTCGGGCACCAGGTGCACGGTGAGTTCGGCGCCGCGCGCCTCGAACGCGTCGGCGATGAAGCCGGCCGTGTCCACGTCGTGATGCCTGATGACGACCACTCGCATGATGATCAGCCTCCGCGGGGGCGTTGCGACCCTGTTCGTTTGGTGCCAAACTATCTGATTATGCCCCGTGGTAATGATCAGAGCACAGTCGATCTCACTGATCTTGACATGTGGGCCCGCGCGGTGCCATACGGGGAGTTCGGGCGGCTGCGGCGGGAGGCGCCCGTCGCCTGGTCCGCGGACGAGGGCTCCGGCTTCTGGTCGGTGAGCAGGTACGCGGACATCGTCGCGGCCAGCCGCGACGTGGCCACGTTCTCCTCCTCCCGCGGGGTGTCCTTCGAGGATCCGACCGACGAGGACATGGCCGCCCGGCGCACGATCATCGACACCGACCCGCCCGAGCACACCAAGCTGCGCAAGGTCGTGGCGAGCACGTTCTCGCAGCGGGCCGTCGCGGTCTACGAGCACTTCATCACCGGGCTGACCGAGGAGGTGCTCGACCGGATGCCGGCGCCCGGCGAGGCCTTCGACTTCGTGGACGCGGTGGCCAAGGAGGTCCCGATCCGGGTGCTCGCGCAGGTCATGGGGCTGCCAGCGGCCGACCTCGACCTGTTCATCGACCTCGGCGACCGGCTGATCGCCAACACCGACCCGGAGATCACCGACGTGGTCTGGGGCCGGGACGACACCGACGCCTACCGCCGGTTCCCGTTCCGCAGCCCGTACGGCAAGCGGCTGTGGGACCTGGGCCGCGAGGTGGTCAAGGACAAGCTGCGTGAGCCCGGCGACGACCTGCTCTCGAAGCTGCTGCGCGCCGAGGTGGACGGCGACCGGCTCAGCGAGACCGACCTGGACAACTTCTTCTCGATCCTGGTCGTGGCGGGCAACGAGACCACCAGGATCGCCATCGCCCAGGGCGTGCTGGCCTTCTGCCAGTACCCGGAGCAGTGGGACCGGCTGCGGGCCGGCCCGGAGCTGATCGAGGCGGCCACCGACGAGGTGATCCGGTGGAGCTGCCCGACCCACTTCATGCGGCGGACCGCCGCTGCCGACACCGAGCTGGGCGGGGCGCGGATCCAGGCCGGGGACAAGGTGGTGCTCTGGTACGTGTCCGGGAACCGGGACGAGGCCGAGTTCGCCGACCCCGACGCGTTCGACGTGGGCCGCAGCCCGAACCGGCACCTGTCCTTCGGCCGCGGCGGCCCGCACCTGTGCCTGGGCGTGCACCTGGCCCGGCTGGAGGTCAAGGTGGTGCTGGCCGCGCTGGCCCGCCGGGTGAGCCGGTTCGAGCTGGCCGGCGAGCCGCGCCGGATCCGGTCCAACTTCACCAACGGCCTCAAGGCGCTGCCGGTCCGGGTCACCTCATGAGCCGGATCCGCATCGTCCTGATCCTGACCGAGAACTGGACCATGCGGCCGGCCCCGGACGTGGCCGGGCTAGTCCAGTTCGCGGTTGAGGCCGAACGGGCCGGGCTGGACGCGGTCATGGTCAGCGAGCACGTCGTGCTCGGCCCGTCGGCGGACGCGGCCGGGCTCCCGGCCAACCCGCGGGACTACGCGCTGCCCGGCAACCAGGACCCGGCCACCCCGTGGCCCAGCCCGCTGGTCCTGCTCAGCGCGATCGCCGCCGCCACCACGAGGATCCGGCTCGTCGCCGGGGCGCTGATCAGCCCGCTGCGGCACCCGCTGACGACCGCGAAGGACCTGGCCACGCTCGACCGGCTGAGCGGCGGGCGGCTCGTGGTCCAGCCCACGGTGAGCTGGCACCGGGACGAGTACGACGCTCTCGGCGTGCCGTTCGGCCAGCGCGGGGAGATCCTGGACGAGCAGCTCGAGATCTGGGCCGAAGCCTGGAACGGCTCGCCAGTGAGCCATAGCGGGAAGCATTACTCGTTCGGGCCCATCTGGGTCGAGCCACAGCCGGCCCGCCCCGGTGGTCCGGACCTGTGGTTCGGCGGTTCGAGCCTGCACCCCCGGCTGATCGCCCGCCTGGTCCGGTACGGGAGCGGCTTCAACCCGCTCGGCCCGGCCGGGGACCTGGCCCCGCTGGCGGCGGCGATGGCCGCCGCCGGGCGGCGGCCGGACGAGCTGGAGTACGTGGGCGGCACCCGCGGTGACTTCCCCGGGCCGGACGCGGTGGCGGACCTGGACCAGGCGCTGGCCGCGGTCCCGGC
>DAIOWL010000785.1:0-3851 GCA_036758545.1 Streptosporangiaceae bacterium
GAAATGGACGCTCTGGCGCCGCATATTTCGAAAGAAACCCTGGAATACCACTATGCCAAGCATCACCAGGCGTATGTCACCAACTTGAACAACCTGATCAAGGGTACCGAGTTCGAGAACCTGTCGCTGGAAGAGATCGTCAAGAAGTCGTCGGGCGGCGTGTTCAACAACTCGGCTCAAGTGTGGAACCACACGTTCTTCTGGAACAGCCTGTCGCCGCAAGGTGGCGGCGCACCGACGGGCACGGTGGCCGCGAACCGCGCCACCGCGGCCAGGTAGGTCAGCGACCCGCCGGCTATGGCTGCGTCGCCGGGCGGGCCGGAGCCGCCCCAGCCGGGTTCACAGAGCAGCGCCAGCGCGGAGGCGGGGCCGAAGGCGAGCACGGGCACCCGCCAGCCCCCCAGCGACACCCGGCCGCGCCGGGCCGGAACCGAAGCTACCGGAGCTGCCGGGGCCACCGGGGCTCCGGGCGCCTCAGCAGCTCCCGGTGCCTCGGGGCGGACGAGCTCCGGCGAGGCCAGCGGGCCGCCTCCGGCCGAGGGCAGCCGCAGGGTCAGCTCGTCGTGGACGGCCTTGCGGACCGCGTCGCCCGCCGCCGTGCTGGCCGGCCCAGGCCGCCCAGCCGAGGAGGCCAGCAGGTCGGCCAGCTCGGCGGCCTGGCTGGCGAACGGATGCGGCCGTGGCAGGTGCACGCCCGGAGCCGCCGCCGCGGGCCGCGGCGGCAGGGCCGGGTCCTCGGCCCACAGGCAGAGCGCGCCGTGCGCCCAGACCCCGTGGATTACCCGCATGAAATGCTCCCGATCGCGCCTTCGCCCACGCTAACAAGCGGGTAGGACAATTACCCCGCGGTACGGCGTTCCGGCGTTCCCGGCCCTATTTGGGCGCTTCCTGCGTGGCCGTCGCGTCCGGGCCGGGCTTGGACCCGGCGTCCTCGGGGACGGCCGCCTCATCCTTCGGGGCGATCTTGCGGAACTGCTTGTTCATGGATCTGAGCAGGAAGACCAGGGCCACGCCGATGGCCGCGACCACCAGGAACCCGAGCACCCCGGGGGTGACGTCATTGCTGGGCGGCGAGGACGCGGCCACGGCCGCCAGCACGCCGAACGTCAAAGGCACACCCTCTCCCGGACGCCCGCGAACAGGTCGTCCTCGGGCAACTCGCTATCCACGACAGACCTAGCCAGATGATAGTCCTCCGTGGGCCACGCGGCCTGCTGCACCTCCAGCGGGCAGCGGAACCAGAAGCCGTCCGGGTCGATCTGGGTGGCGTGCGCGATCAGGGCCTGGTCCCTGATCGCGAAGTAGTCGCCGCACGGCACCCGGGTGGTGATCTCCGGCTCGCGCCAGTCGTCGCCGCGCTCCTTTTCCCGGTCCGCCCATTCCTCGAAGATCTTGGTGTACGGCGACTCCAGGCCGCGGCGGAGCATCTCCTCGTGCAGGGCCACGAACTTGGCCCCGTGGAAGGAGACGAAGTAGTACAGCTTGAGCGGCTGCCAGGGCTCGCCGGAATCCGGGTACGCGTCCGGGTCGGCGGCGGCCTCGAAGGCGGCCACGCTGACCTCATGGGTCATCACGTGGTCCGGGTGCGGGTAGCCGCCCTTCTCGTCGTAGGTGAGCATGACGTGCGGCCGGAACTCCCGGATCGCGCGGACCAGCGGCTCGGCCGCCTCGGCCACCGGCGTGAGCGCGAAGCAGCCCTCCGGCAGCGGGGGCTTGGGGTCGCCCTCGGGCAGCCCGGAGTCGACGAACCCGAGAAAGCGCTGCTCCACCCCGAGGATCTCCCTGGCCCGCGCCATCTCGGCCCGCCGCACCGCGGCGATGTCCGCCTTGATCTCGGGCCGGTCCATGGCCGGGTTCAGGATGTCACCGCGCTCGCCGCCGGTCAGCGTGCAGACCAGGACCTCGATGCCCTCGCGGACGTAGCGCGCCATGGTCGCCGCGCCCTTGCTCGACTCGTCGTCCGGGTGCGCGTGCACGGCCATCAACCTGAGCTGGTCGGCTCCACTGTCCAAACTGTCCAACGCTGATCTCCCTCGTTAACCCCTGCTGGTCCCGCGGGGACGACTCGCGGAAACTTCTAGTCCCGAAACACCAGTTCGGCGGTGCGACATTCCCCGTTCCGGGTCAGTTGGCCCGGTACTCCCATTTGACTAGAACGCATTAGTCGCCGACCCTAGTTAGCCTGAGAGATTACCCCCGAGGACCGACCATGGTCCCGCGGACTGCAAGTCCTGCGCAGTACCAAGGAGTGCCCGTGACTGAGACGCGCGACGACAGCGTCACCTGGCTGAGCCAGGAGGCGTACGACCGGCTCAAGGCCGAACTTGACCACCTCTCTGGACCGGGACGCGTCGATATCGCGAAGAAGATCGAGGCGGCCCGAGACGAGGGCGACCTGAAGGAGAACGGCGGGTACCACGCGGCCAAGGACGAGCAGGGCCAGATCGAGGCGCGGATCGTCGTCCTGCAGCACATCCTGGAGAACGCCCGCGTCGGCGGGCCGCCGCGGACCGACGGCGTGGTCGGGCCGGGCATGACGGTCACGATCCGGTTCGTCAAGGACGACGACGAGGTGACGTTCCTGCTGGCCTCGCGCGAGGAGAGCGGATCGCCGATCGACGTCTACTCACCCAAGTCGCCGCTCGGCGCCGCCATCACGGGCAAGAAGGTCGGCGAGAAGGCCACCTACTCGCTGCCGAACGGCCGGGCCAACACGGTGGAGATCCTCGAGGCGGTCCCGTACGTGGGCGCTGACGTCTCAAACTGATTACGACCGAACGGGCCGGGGTGACTGTCACCCCGGCCCGTTCGGGCTGATCCTGGCGAGTCGGCCCGCCCTGGTGTCAGGACACGAGTTCCGGTTCCTGGCTGGCGGCCTCGCCGGCACCCGCCGACGGCGCCCGCCCGCGCAGCGGCACTTCCTTGATGAACCAGGCCAGCGCGAAGATGATCACCGCCGAGGGCAGCGCCCAGATGAAGACGTGCTGCACGGCGTGCGAGATCGCGAGGAACACGTCGTCCCGGATCGGCCCGGGCAGCGTGTTGACCGTCGCCGGGTCGAGCTGGCCGCCGCTGGCGTTGATGTGCGCACCCGAGGTGGACAGCGAGCTGGTCAGCTGGCGGGCGAAGACGGCGCCGAACGCGGCCACGCCCAGCGACCCGCCGATCTGCTGGAAGAACATCCGGGCGCTGCTGGCCACGCCCATGTCCTGCTGCTGCACGCTGTTCTGCGCGATCAGCGAGACCATCTGCATGAGGAAGCCCATGCCGAGGCCGAGGACGACGTAGAACAGCGCCGAGGTGAGCACGGTGGTGCCGACGTCCAGGCCGGTGAGCAGGTACATGCCCAGGGCCATGATGCCGCCGCCGAGGATGGGGAACACCTTGTACCGGCCGGTCTTCGTGGTCACCTGGCCGGCCACGATCGACGTGACCGTCACGCCGAGCATCATCGGCGTCAGCGCCAGGCCGCTGACGGTCGGCGACTCGCCCTGCACCGTCTGCTGGAACAGCGGCAGGAACGTCATCGCGCCGAACATGGCCAGGCCGGTGAGGAAGGTCATCGCCATCGACAGGGAGAAGTTCCGGTTGCGGTAGACGTGCAGCGGCATCATCGGCTCGGCGGCCCGCATCTCGGTGACGTAGAACGCCACGCCGGCGGCCACGGTCAGCAGGGCGAGCCCGATGATCTGCGGCGAGCCCCAGGCGTATTGTGTCCCGCCCCAGGTGGCCAGCAGGATGAGCGCGGTCGCGGCCACGGCGAGCAGGGACCCGCCCAGGTAGTCCACCTTGTGCTGGACCTTGTGCACGGGCACGTGCAGGACGGCGAGCAGGTAGATCAGCGCCGCGCC
>DAIOWL010000786.1:0-2013 GCA_036758545.1 Streptosporangiaceae bacterium
GAGCTCGGCCCCATCAGGTAGCGCGCCGGATTGTGCGGCTCGGGGGCGTACATGTCGTTGGAACCGAGCACGAAGACGCCGGGCCGGTCGAGGAGCGGCCCGAGGGCGTCGAGAAAACCCGGGATGGCCTGCGGGTGCGAGATCGAGTCTCCGGTGTTGACCACCAGGTCCGGGTCGAGCTCGTCCAGCGCCCGAACCCAGGCCATGAGCCGCTTACGGCCCGGGGTGAGATGCGTGTCGGAGATGTGCAGCACGCGCAGCGGCGCCGAGCCGGGCGGCAGTACTGGGACCTCGTACCGGCGCAGGACAAACCAGTTCCGCTCGATCACCGTGGCGTAGCCGACCGCGGCGGCGCCGAGGGCGGCGGTAGCCGGGATAAGAGTTCGCAGTCTCACGGTCCCATGGTGCCATGCGGCCGGGCATGCACTCGCCGCTCGCCGTCGCGGCCCAGTTCCTAGGATGGGTGTGTGGCTGAACTGAAAGACCGGCTGCGCGCGGACCTGAACGACGCGATACGGTCGCGCGATCAGGTCCGGTTGCGCACCCTGCGGATGGCGCTGACCTCGATCACCAACGAGGAGGTGGCGGGCAGTTCGGCCCGTGACCTGAGCGACGAGGAGATCGTGAAGGTGCTCACCCGCGAGGCCAGGAAGCGCCGGGAGGCGGCCGAGGCGTTCGGCGCGGCCGGCCGGGCCGAGCAGGCGGCGGCCGAACGGGCCGAGGGAGACGTCCTGGCCGGATACCTCCCCGCTCAGCTCGGCGACGACGAACTCGCGGAGCTGGTCGCCGCGGCCATCGCCGAAACCGGCGCGACCGGCATGAAGAGCATGGGCCAGGTGATGAAGACGCTGACCCCGCGGGTGGCGGGCCGGGCGGACGGGGCCCGGGTCGCCGCCGAGGTCCGCCGCCGCCTGGGCGCCGGCTGAAACAGTGGCGAGGCAGCGCTGAAGGAGCCTAGAAACGGCCGCCGGAGATGCGGCGGTCGCGCTGGGTCTGGCCGCGCTCCCCGTACGGGTAGTCCGGGGCTCCCGGGTCGCTGGCCACGTCGAGCAGCCGCGTCTCGTCCTCGCTGAGGTCCAGGTCGCCGGCGGCCAGGTTGTCATCGAGCTGGGCCAGGGTGCGAGCGCCGAGGATCACCGAACGAACCGCGGGCCGCGCCTGCACCCAGGCGATCGCCACCTGTGACATCGAGGCCCCGCGGCCCTCGGCGACCTTGCGGACCGCGTCGATGACCTGCCAGGTGCGCTCCAGGTGGCCGCGCTCGTTCCAGATCCGCATGCCCTGGTCCACCTGGTCGGACAGCCTGGTGCCCTCGGCGGGCGGCTCGCCCCGCCGGTACTTACCGGTCAGCCAGCCGCTGGCCAGCGGCGACCAGGGCAGCAGCCCCAATCCTTCTGCCTGGCAAGCCGGACCGACCTCCCATTCGATCGCCCGGGCCAGCAGGTTGTACTGCGGCTGCACGGTCACCGGGCGGGTCAGCCCGTGCGCGTCGGCCAGATCGACGTACTTCTGGATCTGGTAGCCAAGGAAGTTCGACAGGCCGGCGTAGAGAATCTTGCCCGCCTGGGCCGCGTCGTCGAGGAACCGCAGCGTCTCCTCGACCGGCGTCAGCGGATCCCAGCCGTGCAGCTGGTAGAGGTCGATGGCCTCGACGCCGAGCCGCCGCAGCGACGCGTCCAGGGCGGCCGCCAGGTGGCGCCGGGACAGGCCATGCCCGTTCGGGTCCTCGGTGGTCGGGAAGCGCCCCTTGGTCGCGATCACCGCGCGCTCGCGGCCTTCCGCCCGGCTGGCCAGCCAGCGGCCGATGATCTGCTCGGACCGGCCGTCCGCGTAGACATCGGCGGAGTCGATCAGGGTTCCGCCCGCCGAGACGAACCGGTCGAGCTGAGCGAACGAGTCAGCCTCGCTGGTCTCGTTGCCGAACGTCAGCGTGCCGAGCGCCAGCGCGGACACCGCGCAGCCACTGAGCCCGAGCAGCCGGTACTCCATCTGCCGCTACCTCCCGCCGCCCCC
>DAIOWL010000786.1:2023-3850 GCA_036758545.1 Streptosporangiaceae bacterium
TACCACCACCGCCACCGCCACCGCCGCCGCCGTTACCACCACCGCCACCGCCACCGCCACCGCCGTGGCCGTGGCCGTGGCCCTTCCCCGGCTTCTTCGGCTGGGCGACGGTCTGGCCGTTGCCCTTGCTCCAGAACACACTGTCCAGCGGGACCGGGTGGAAGTAGGTGACCTTGCCGAGGTCGGCGTGGTCGAACGTCATGTGCCAGGTCGATCCGGGCGCTTCCGCCCCGAACATCTGGCTCGGGCACAACTGGCCACCGCTTTCCGTCCGGTAGCAGGCGGTGTAGCCGGCCATCGTCCTGCCGGTCGGGGAGACCGGGTTGAACACCGATACGTACCCCACCAGGCCGGGGATGTAGCCGGCGAAGGCGGCGTACGGGGTGCCGCCGCCGCTCTCCACGTTCGAGGTGCCGGTCTTGCCCGCCGCCTCGCGACCGAACAGGCCGCCCGGGCCCTGCGGCGGCGCCCCCGTACCGCTGGTCAGGACGCCCTGCAGGATGTAGCTCACGGCGTCGGCGACCACCGTGGGGAAGACCCGGTGGCAGTTGGCCGGCGGCACGGGCACGCTCTTGCCGGTGTTGTCGGTGATCTTGCCGATGGCGACGGGCGCGCAGTACATGCCGCGCGCCGCGACCGTGGCGTACGCGGCCGCCATGGACAGTGGCGAGACGTTGACCGACCCCAGCGTGAACGAGGGAATGTTGTCAGCCGAGTCCTCGCCGTGGTCGCGCTTGAGCAGCGACGTGCCGTCGGCCCTGGTCAGTCCCATACTGGCCGCGGTTTTCACGACCTCGCAAAGGCCGACCTGCTTTTCGAGCAGGGCGAAGTACACGTTGACGGACTGGACGGTGCCGGTGTACAGGGACTGGTTGGAGTCGGACTGCGGGCCTTCCGCGTTCGTCACGTTGAACGCGCCCCGCTGGCCCTGGTAGTAGCCGGCCGGGCCGCCATGGCAGTTGGTGTAGCCGGTCACGGTGGTACTGCCTGGTGCGTGCATGGTGGCGCCGAACGGCGTCCCTTGCTTGAGCGCGGTGATCAGGGTGAACAGCTTGGACGAGGAACCGGTCTGGACCCCGGCACCGCCGCCGTACCCGGTGTTCACCGCGTAGTTGAGCTCGGTCTCGCCGTGGTTAGTGCCGTACGGCTTGTTCTGCGCGATCGCCATTATCTGGCCGGTGCCCGGCTGCACCACGGCCTCGGTGTCCGCGTTGCGGCCCGGGTTCCAGTACTTGCTGTTGCCGGGCTCCACGTAGTTCACCGCGTTGTTGGCGGCCTGCTGGTCCTGCGGGTTCAGCGTGGTGTAGATCTTCAGGCCGCCGGTGGCGAGCAGCTTGGCCCGGTCCATCGGGGTCCTGCCGTAGGCCGGATTGTGCAGGAAGACCTCCTGCACGTACTGGCAGAAGAAGCCGGCCGAGCTTATCGAGGTGTACTGGCAGCCGCTGCCAGGGATGCTGAACTTCAGCCCGAGCGGCTTGGTCTGGTCGGCTGCCGCCTCCACGGCGGTGAGCCCGTTGCGGGTCTGGGCCATCCGGGCCAGCACGGTGTTGCGGCGGGTAAGAGCCAGCCCGGGATTCTTGACGGGGTTGTAGGCGGAGGGGTTCTCCACGATGCCCGCCAAGGTAGCGGCCTGGGTCACCGACAGCTTCGCCGCGCTGGTCCCGAAGTATGTCTCGGCGGCGGTCTCGATTCCGTACGCGAGGTTGCCGAAGAAGGCGTTGTTCAGGTAGCCGGCCAGGATCTGCTGCTTGGACTGCTTGTGCTCGGCGGCTACCGCCATCCGCAGCTCGTTCAGCTTGCGGCTCAGCGTCTCCTCGTTCGCGGCCT
>DAIOWL010000787.1:0-3848 GCA_036758545.1 Streptosporangiaceae bacterium
CGGCGGCAAGGCCTGGGCCATCGCCCGCCCGCTGTCCGGGGCCGAACAGGTGGTCAGGCTCCTGCTCGGGCTATACCGGCGGGCCCCGAAGATGGGCGTCCACATCGAGCCAGCCTGGTTGAACGGTCAGCCCGGCGGGATCTCCTACGATGACGAGGGCCGCGTGGTCAACGTGTTCGTCCTGGACATCGCCGACGGCCTGGTGCAGACGGTCAGATCCATCGTCAACCCGGACAAGCTGCACCATCTGGGGCCGGTCTCGGATGTGGCGCTCCGGTCTTCACGAGACTTAACCTGTCGGCCATGGCCACCGACTTCACCGAGGAAACCGCGGCCGACGCGGTCGTCGACAGCTTCGCGAAGACGCCGGACCCGCGGCTGCGCGAACTGCTGAGCGGCCTGGTCCGGCACCTGCACGCGTTCGTCAGGGAAACCGAGCCCACCATCGCCGAATGGGAGCGGGCGATCGCCTTCCTCACCGCGACGGGACAGAAATGCGACAACGAACGGCAGGAATTCATCCTGCTATCCGACGTCCTCGGCGTCTCCATGCTGGTAGAGACGATCAACAACAGGAAGACGGGAGGGGCAACGGAATCCACCGTGCTCGGCCCGTTCCACATGATCGAGTCCCCCCGCCGGGAACTCGGCGAGTCCATCGACTTCGTCGGGACCGGCCCGCCGTGCGTGGTCGCCGGCCGGGTCCTCTCGGCCGACGGCACCCCGCTACCGGGCGCCGAACTCGATGTCTGGCAGGCCAACGACCAGGGCTTCTACGACGTCCAGCAACCAGGCGTGCAGCCAAGGACCAACGGCCGCGGCCTGTTCACCGCGGATGCGGACGGGGCCTTCTGGTTCCGCACCGTCGTGCCGAGCCACTACCCGATCCCGACCGACGGCCCGGCCGGCGCGCTGCTGACCGCGACCGAGCGGCACCCGTACCGCCCGGCGCACATCCATTTCATCGTGACCGCCCCCGGGTACCGGGCGCTGACCACGCACATTTTCGTAGCGGGCAGCCCGTATATCGAATCGGACGCGGTCTTCGCGGTGAAGAAGAGCCTGATCAAGGAGTTCACGCGCGTCGACGACCCCGGGCAGGCGGCCAGTTACGGTCTGGACGGGCCGTTCTGGATCGCGACCCTCGACATCGTCCTCCAGCCGGACGCGGACGCCTGACCGTCCGCCCCGGTTTTTATACCGAACGGACCGGGTATCCGCCGCTCCAGCCGCCGTCCGGTTCACCTGACTATGCCGTATTCGCCTAGGTAGTCTGGGGCTGCCGAGATGGCCGTGCGCAGGGCGCGGCCAGTGAAGGGTGTCATGCTCCAGGCGCTGCTGCTAGCGGGGCTCGTGGCGGCCCCGCTCGGATCGCTGGCCTTGTTCGTGCCGATGCGGCGGCGAGCCGGGCGGGCCGGGGCCTGGTCCGCCATCCGGCGGTTCATCCTGGCCGTGGCCGGCACGGTGGTGCTCGCCGCGGCGGTGGGGGGAGTCCTCCGGCTGCTCGGCGTGTCCCAGCACAACCTGATCGCGGGTGTTGCGGGCGTGGTGTTCGCCAGCCTGATCTGGCTGCCGGTGACCCGGCGCTGGTCGGCCCGCGCGCACCTGTGCTGGGCCTCGACAGTATTCCTGTTCGTCGTCTTCCTGGTCTATGCACTCGAGTGGACCCTGGACAGCCACCTCGGAGCCGCCAGCACGGTGGGCGGCGTGCTGTTGTGGCTGCTCGAGGTCTTCGCCGCCATGCTGTCCTGCGCGTACCTGTGGGAGATCTGCGACGCGCTCGGCACCGAGCACTGGCGGCGGCGGATCACCCGGACCACGCCGCTGGCCGTCTCGGACAGCGAGCTGCCCATGGTCAGCCTGCACGTCCCGGCGCACAACGAGCCACCCGAGATGGTCATCGACACGCTGCGCTCGCTGGTCCGGATCGACTACCCGCGCTACGAGGTCATCCTCATCGACGACAACACCGACGACGAGTCGCTGTGGCGGCCGGTCGAGGCCTGGTGCGCGCGGCACGGGGTAAAGTTCGCCCACCTGGACGACTGGCCGGGCTACAAGTCCGGGGCGCTGAATTACGTGCTGCGCCAGCTCACCGCCGCCGACGCCGACGTCATCGGCATCATCGACTCTGACTACCAGGTCGAGCCCGGCTGGCTGCGCCGGTGCGCGCCCGCGTTCGCCGACCCGTGGATCGGCTTCGTCCAGACGCCGCAGGACTACCGCGGCTGGCGCAGTGCGCGGTACTACCGGCGGCTCTACTACTCGTACAAGTATTTCTTCGCCGTCTCGCAGCCCTCCCGCAACGAGCACGACGGGGCCATCTTCGCCGGCACGATGGGGCTGATCCGGCGGGTGGCCCTGGACGAGCTCGGCGGCTGGGACGAGTGGGTCATCACCGAGGACGCGGAATTGTCGCTGCGGCTGCTCCGGGCGGGCTGGCACGGGCTGCACGTGGACGAGGTGTTCGGCCGCGGCATCATGCCGCTGACCTTCGAGGCGCTCAAGGGGCAGCGGTACCGGTGGTGCTTCGGCGGCATCCAGATCCTGCGCGCGCACTGGCGCTCGCTGCTGCCCGGCCGCGCCAACCGGGCCAACCACCTGACCTCCGGCCAGCGCTGGGCCTACCTGGCGGGCGCGCTGCAGTGGTACGGCGACCTGCTCAGCCTGCTGTTCTTCATCTTCCTGCTGGCCGGCGCGGCGAACCTGGCCACCGGCGGCGGCCAGCTGTTCCGCAAGCTCACCCTGTTCCTGGTCGCGGCCGTGCCGGTGATGGTCCTGCTCGGCCTGGTCCGCGCGATCGCGCTGCTGCGCCGCGGTACGGGCGCGTCCTGGCGGGACGCGATGGGCGCGTTCTTCATCTGGCAGTCCACCTCGCTGGTGGTCGCGCGCGCGTCGGTGGTCGGCCTGTTCGCCAAGAAGGCCGTGTTCCTGCGCACCCCCAAGACCAGCGAGCAGACCCGCTGGTGGGAGGCACTGCGCGCCAACTGGGCCGAATCCGCCCTGGCCCTGCTCGGCTTCATCGCCATGGGCGCCGCCCTGACCAAGACGAACCAGCTGAGCGGGCCGCTGCTAGCCGCCCTGCTGCTGTTCCCCACGCTCGGCCTGGCCGCTGCGCCGGTCAACAGCTGGGCTGCCCGGAAGGCCGCGCTGCCGGCCTGGCTGCGCGACCGGCGGACCACCGAGTACCGCCGTGACCGCCGCTCGTTCGCCGCGGGCGTGGCCACCGGGGGAGCGGTGGCCGTCGTCGGCGTCGTCGTCGCCGCCCTGGCCCTGCTGTTCACTGGCCACCCGGTTCAGCCGCCGGACCTGGTCGGCCCGGCCCAGGGCACCTCGGCCCCCGCGTCTCCGTCCCGCTCGCCGTCCACCTCCCCGTCCGCGACGACCACTCCGACTACGTCGCCATCGGCGTCACCCACCACGAGCTCGCCCACTCCGAGCTCGTCCCCGAGCTCCTCGGTAACCCCGTCCACCTCTGCGACTCCGACCACGACCCCGACCCCAACCCCAACCCCAACCCAGTCCTCGACCACCCCGTAACCCAGCGTGGCGAAGCCACACCATCCCAGGCATCATCCGGCACAGCCAAGCCGGTCCCGAACCGCGCACCCAACCCCCGCCACCTAAGCCCCGCCCACCCGCGACACCGCCCACTCGCGACACAGGTCGCCCTCGTCGACCGGGTCGATGTGCCGTTGGTCCGGTTCTAGCCGGCCCGATGTGCCATCGACCCAAGAGCCGCTGATTCGGGCGGAGCTGGCGGCAGCAATTTGTCGGAGGTGCGTGACACTCTTGTCCGCTGAGGACCAGGACCGCACCACCGAGCGGCATGACCGGCTTGCCGCCCA
>DAIOWL010000788.1:0-3845 GCA_036758545.1 Streptosporangiaceae bacterium
CCGAACTCGCCGAGCAAGCTGATCGTCCAGCATGACCGGCAAACACACCTGCTTAACCCAGGCGGGGCCGGCGGCCCGACGGCGTAAGCCGCAAGCTCACTGCCGTATCCCCCTCAGAGTCCCGAACGACCTCGTTCCTCGCGCGGTAGCATCTGGAGCCATCATGGCCAGCAGTAACCGCCGCAAGAAGCAGAACCGGGCCAAGGCCGCGGCCAAGCATGCGGAGGCGCGGCGCCGGCAGGCCGCGACCGCGCGGATCCGCGCGGTGCAGGCGCGCTTGACTCGTATGTACGATCCCGGGACGTCAGGGGCCGAGCTGGCCATCCTGCTTGCCGAGCACTACCAGGGCGTGCCGGTCGCGGGCTGGCTGGCCTCGGCGCTACTGCGGGAAGGCTCATCCCTGGCGCGGCTTCAGGATGCCGTCGAACAGATGCTGACTAGCCAGGACGCGCCCTCGCTGACCGCCCTGACCTTCGCAGCCGCCGTGGCGGGTGCCGCCGGGGACGCGGGGCAGGAGCGACATCTCATCGACCAGGCGCTCGCCGCGGTCGAGGCAGGCGACCCGGACGTGAGGCTGGAGGTCGTCGATTTCATCAGCACCAGCGGGCACGCTGCTGATGCCGTCGAGCTGCTCGAACTGAGGCTGAAGGAGGCGCCGGACGACGACTTCGCCGGCGACCTGTACGGCGCGGCGATCGAACGGGCCTACGCCACAGCCTGCGCAGATGAAACCGCCGCTCGTGAGCGTGCCGCAGTGCGCCGGTTCGCCGACCGCACGGGCCTGGTCGCGCTCAAGGACGCCGTCAGCGCCTTCCTGGACGGCACCGAGCTCGGCGAGGCGGTCCGAGCGCGGGTGACTGAGGAACTATCGGTGACCGATGACCTCGACTGGTCGCCTGAGGACCGGGTGGCCTTTGGCAAGCTGGCAGAGGAAATCGCCTTGCTCACCGTGGACCTCGGGCAGGACGAGGACGAGACGCCGGACGATATCGGCGACCTGCTGGCCGATGATGATCCCGCAGGCGTCCCGCTGCGGACGTTCGCGGCCGACCCGTCGACACCGGCGGCGCTGGCGGCCAGTGCCTTGGCCTGGCACGAACACATCCACTACGGCCTGTGGCGGATCGATGATCCGGTCCCGGCGCCGGGCCTGCGGTGCATCGATATCGTCTCCGGCACCGAGCGGTACGTCGAGTTCCCCGCTGAAGCAGCCGCCGGACTGCCGCGATGGACAGTGTGGCTGGGTGGCATAGTGCCGGTGGACGGAATCTGGCGCTGCACCGGGGTGGGGGTCAGGCTCAGCCCGACGGAGGCAGACGCGGCGGCCGAGTCCATCGATGAGGCCGCCCTGGCGATGCTCCACGCGCTCGCGGGAGAACCTGAGGTCCCGCCCGCGCCCATCCCGTTCGGCCATGCCGAGCCGCACGGTGTATACGCCGATGACCAGGAACCGATATCGGCCGAGATGGTGAGCCTGATAGGGAAGGTAGCCGGTGCCATGATCACCCGCATCGCCGCGGACGTGCACCGCTACCGGGCCACGCCGCCGGCGATCGCCAACACTGACGGTGACCCCATGTGCCTGATCAGCGCCCAAATTGCGGTGGAGGAGGGCATGGTCGGCAAGCTGGCCGCGCGCCCCGATTTCGATCGCGACAGCGACGAGCCGGACCGGGTCACCTGGTGGGGCGCGCTGATCCCCGACGGCCAGCGCGAGGCGATGATGGCAGAGGCCGTGGCGCAGTTGCGGGCCCAGGGACACCAGGATGCCGAGGCGCCCGCAGGTCCGCAGCGCTGGGTACGGGGCGTGCTGCGGGTCCGAGGCCGCGAGATCACAGTCGAGGTGAACTCCCAGCAGCGGCTCACCCGCCTCCTTGACATACTCCGCAAAGTCGGCGGCAACCCGGTAGTTACTTCCGAGAAGCGGATCGACCCGGCTCAGGACTTCGCCTGGCCGAGCGGGCAGCGGGCTGTCCAGGGTGGCACTGCGGCCGCGGCCGAAGGCTGGGAGAAGTTCTGGCTCGATGAGAAGGTCCCCGCATTGCTCGGCCGAACACCCAGGCAGGCCGCACGAGGCCGGGAGCGGCCGTACCTGGAGGCGATGCTGCGGCAGTTCGAGTACGAGGCCGCCCTCCTGGCCGTTGATGGCAAGACCGGCATCGACACCGCTTGGCTGCGCGAGCAGCTCGATATGCCAAGCGATCTCGCCGACTGAAGGCCTGGACAACCGGTCGGCGCTCGTAACGGCTTACTCGCTGTTAGAGCCAGCACTCGCCGTTCGCTAGATCCTCATCGCCGGGATATTCAGCTAGCTTCGCTTCAAGGGCGGCGATGATTCGTCCGGTGTCTTCCCTGGTGCGCCGGTAGGTGCTTGGCATGAAGATCATGCCGAAGTGTCCCGGGCCGCCTGGTGTGATCGCCTCGGCATGGAGCGGCCGGTAGTCGCGCAGGTTATTGGTGACCACGGCGCGGCGTTCGGTCCGGGCCAGGGTCATCACCTCGGGATCGGGGAGTGCTACCCAGCCGGGATGATCGGCTACAGCGAGGACGTCGTGTCCCCGTTCGCGGAGTTCG
Source organism: Streptosporangiaceae bacterium (assembly GCA_036758545.1). Classification (GTDB taxonomy): domain Bacteria; phylum Actinomycetota; class Actinomycetes; order Streptosporangiales; family Streptosporangiaceae; genus Palsa-504. Next base: position 2,575 of record DAIOWL010000788.1, read on the forward strand.
CGGGCGATGGCGGGAGATAGCATCTCATCCAGCAGCAGCCTCACGGCCTGATGGCATCCTGCCCGGCCGACCAGGCCGCGTGAGCCTCGGCGGCCTGCTGCTCATTGGCCTCGATCCACTGATCGATTTCCTCTCGGTAGGCGCCGTAGTAGCCGACGGCGGCCTGGACGAGGCCGAGCGGGATCTCAAGATAGCGTGCTGTCTCGGCGACGTCGCCATCGTTGTCGCGTACCGTCGCGATGATTTCCCAGACATCTTTGCCCGTTCCCACGAGCCTGGCCCGGCGGCCTGCTGGTCCGTCGGCGAACCGAATGAGCGGGTGCTCATCCATCCGCAAGCCCTCTTCCACGTACCGCTGCGCCAGGGTGCGCGGGGCCAGGTGCGCGCGCTGGGCGTGCCTGCCGAGACGCGCGATCGTGGCATCATTCAGGCGAACACTCAGCGGATGACTCATGTAGTACATTGTAGCACGCCGCGCTACGATATCGATGGTCAGGATTTCGCCTGCTGGCGCACCTGATTACTCGAACCGCGCTTGCGGTCGGCTGGAGTAAGTGACAAACCAAGTGACAACGGCTTCAGGTAGCCATCGACGCAGTGCGACCCAGCCGGACAGCGGTATCCCTCTGAACTGCGGTAAACCGACCGTGTGCGACGCCGCCAGACGAAATCAGCTTGCATGGTAAGGAGAAGGTCTACGGTTCGATTCCGTAACGGGGCTCCAGCTAGAGCGATATGATTCGAAAAAATCCGGACAGAGGGTCTGAGGGCCGGTGGGGACTAATGGCTGCCCGCAGTGGGCACACTGGCCGCCCGGCGAGCCGCTTGGCCAGGCCAGGCCGGCGCCCCGGGGATGCCCCGGGGGTCAGCCCTTCGGTTCCCGGGCCCCTTGGTAACCGGGGAAGCGGGCGCCGGACAGGCCCGCACCGGTTACGGCACACCCAGACACGAGGCGTTGTCTGACTGGCCTCAGCCCGGACGGGCATCCCCGCACGATCGGGGTCGGGCCGGGCCGGTCGGCCGCAGCCCGCCGGTGGCGGGGGCGACGGCCCGGCCTGGCCGTGGCGGTGAAAACGCAGGTGGCGGCCACCCGTGCCATGCCCACGTCGGGGTGGCCCGGGCGTGGGGGAGCCGGGCGACCGGGATCGCGTCCTCCGCCCGCCGGTGGCCGGGCGTTACCGCGGCCGGCACCAGGCGATCGTCAGGTGCCGGGGCCCGCCATCGCATCCCGCCCGGACCTGGCCCGCGGGCATCGACTGGGACACGGTGCG
>DAIOWL010000789.1:0-3845 GCA_036758545.1 Streptosporangiaceae bacterium
CGACTTCGACTTCCGCGGCATGGTCGTGGACGAGGCCCACTTCATCAAGAACAAGGCCTCGCAGCGTTCGCAGCGCGTCCTCGCGCTCTCCGACCGCATCCGGTCTCGTGCGACGCGGCCCTTGCTGATGGCGCTGACTGGGACCCCGCTGATCAACGACATCGACGATTTCCGGGCGATCTGGCAGTTTCTCGGCTGGATCGACGACAGCAAGCCCCTCGACAAGCTGACTGACGCGCTTGAGGACACCGGCCTGACGCCCGCCGACCGCGGCTTCTACGCCGCGGCGCGCCAGTGCGTGATCGACCTCGGCATCGTGCGCCGTCGCAAGCTCGACGTGGCCGCCGACATCCCCGCCCGCCGCATCGCCGACCTCCCCGTCGAACTGGACGGACGAGTCGGCCGGTCGATCCGGGCGGCCGAGAAGAACCTCGCCGGCCGGATGGTGGCTCAATACCAGACCGCGCTCGCGAACCGGTCCTCCGACGCCGGCGTCGAGGGTATCGACCACGACCTCGTTCGCATGGTGGCCCGGTCGGAGCTGAAGGATGCGACTACGCAGTCCGGCGAGAACGTGTTCACCATGATGCGACGCATCGGCCAGGCAAAGGCCGAACTGGCCGCGGACTATGCGACGCAACTAGCCCGCAGCGCCGGCAAGGTCGTCTTCTTCGCCAAGCACATCGACGTGATGGACGCCGCCGAAGAGACTTTCGCCCGGCAGGGGGTGCGCTTCTCGTCGATCCGCGGCGACCAGACACCCACAGTGCGGCAGGCGAACGTCGACGCCTTCGTGAACGACCCGGACGTCGCGATCGCGGTGTGCTCGCTGACCGCGGCCGGCGTGGGCCTGAACCTGCAGGTCGCCTCGAACATCGTGCTGGCCGAGCTGTCCTGGACCGACGCGGAGCAGACCCAGGCCATCGACCGCAGCCACCGCATCGGGCAGTCCGAACCGGTCACCGCGTGGCGCATCATCGCCGCGCAGACCATCGACGCCCGGATCGCCGGGCTGATCGACGGCAAGGCGGGGCTCGCTGCCCGGGCTCTGGACGGGTCAGACGAGGAGGTCTCCTCGTCGGCCGACGTGCAGCTCGAGGCACTGGTCGCGCTGCTCACGGATGCCCTGCAGGCGTCTTCCGGGCATGGCGACGCCCCGGGTTCCTGACCGTCAGGATTCCCAGGCGAGACTCCTGACGTCCATAGCTGAAAGCTGCCCGGCGCCGCCGAAGTCACCCAGGAATCTGGGATCGATGATCCGCCATCGGTGATGCAAGGTGGCGAGAGGACGTCGGAGTCTGCAAATGGACAGGGGTTACGCAGTGTTCGCCAAGCTGGTCCAGTTTCTGGAAATCATGCTGTACGTGCTGGTGGCCGGTGTGATGTGGGGAACCTGGCTAGCCCTGGGCCGGACCATGACCCAGTACGATGCCGCGACCTTCCTGGCCGACGGCAAACACATGATCGCCAATCTGGGCGCGGCCATGGCGGTCCTCATGATCGCCGCGATCGTGGCCGGGCTCCTGGTCGTCGTACTGCTGTTTCGCTACCGGTCCACGACCGCGGCCTGGCTGGCGCTGGCCGGCCTGCTCTTGATGGTGGCGGTCCTCGTGGTGACGCTGTCGGTCGAGGTGCCCATCGACAACAAGATAAGCGGCTGGTCGGCGACGACCCTGCCACCGGACTGGCAGCACATCCGCGCCCGGTGGGCAGCCTTCCATACGCTGCGCACATTCCTGTCCGTGGGCGCAGTCGCCGCGGCAGTGGGCGCTGCGCTCACGGCCCGGGTCCTTCTCTCCCGGGCCACCGAACAGCCGACCCCGACCGCACCGGCGCGTTCGGCCTGACAACCACCAGGAATCTGGGATTCAAACCGTCGGCCTGCCGAAGCAGGGTGGAGAGCGCATGTCGTCGCACGAGGAGGAACTCATGTCCGCGCGGCCGCCGATGACCTCACAAGAGATGTACCGAACGCTCCCGCAGAGCGCGACCCCGACGCTGCGCCGCTGGAGCCTGGTCGCGTTCGCCGTCGGGTTCCTGCTGCTGTACCTGACCGCCGATTTCGTCGTAGCCAACCTGGCGTCATCGACGATGCCCCTGCCGAACGCGTCGGCGGACGTGACTCAGCGTTGGTTCTCGGACAACCCGCTGGCCGCGGTAATGATCGGCGTGTGCCAGCTGCTATCCGTTGCCTGCCTAGGCGGCTTCGTCGTCAGCCTGCGGCAGGGCGCGGCAACGGCCGGTCAGGTCCAGGCCGCGCGCAAGGCCGCGCCGTGGGGACTGCTCGCGGTGGCATGCATGGCGCTATCCAGCCTGCTGGGATGGTTGCTCACGGCCTTCGCCGCCGACGCGTCGCTCGATACCGTCGCCACGCTACGCACGGCGAGCTTCATCGCCGGCGGGACCGCCCACGTCGTCGCGCTGGGCATCTTCGTCCTCCTTGCCTCCAGGATCCCCGGATTCGGCAAGCCGGTCCGGGTCTTCGCCGTCATCGCCGCCGTGCCAGCGATCGCGTCGCTGGTATCGCTGGCGTGGTTCCAGGGCGCGGCGCTGATCCTGCTTGGCCGCCTGCTATGCATGGCCTGGACCATCAGCGCGGCCGTCAGCGCGACCCGGCGCCTGACTCGCGGTACCTGGAGCTGACCGGTGCGCCGCCTATCCGCTGTCCTACAGCAGGAACGGGATGAGCATCTTCGTCCTGCTCTTGTACTCCGGGTACGCCGTGGGGAAGGTGGCCGTGAGGTTCCGCTCTTCGATGATCCCGCAGTAATAGAAGTACGCGATCAGCACCGCGACGACGATCAGGCCGAGCAGGTTGTTGACCAGCGCGGTCCCCAGTATCGCTATCAGGAGCCCGGTGTAGATCGGGTGGCGGACGAACCGGTAGGGGCCTGAGGTGACAAGCTCAGGTTCGGCCCGCTGCGTCGTCGGCATCCCCCAGTTGCGGCCGAGGTGCAAGCGGGCCCAGACCGCCAGCGCGATCCCGCAGGCGAACAGCACGGCCCCTATCGTCGCGAGGATCGAGCTGTGCACAGCCAGGCCGCCGCCGCGCAGGACGACAGCGATCACGAAGACCCCGACCGCGCTCACTCCAGTCAGCCGTGTCCGCCACCCGCCCCTGACGCTCTCCTTGCTGGTGGACGCGGACACGAGCCAGTAGATCCAGAAGACGATCCAGGCGTAACCAACGGCGAGCGCGAGCGGGTGCATGCTACTTCTCCGGCTTCTCCGCCCGGAGCTGCTGGGCGGACATCGATCACCGTATGCCCGGTCCCAGTCGGTGTCATCGGCTCCCGGGTTGATGTGGGGTGGATCAGAGCTCTCCACCCACCGGCTGATACCTGCGCCAGGTTTCGGCCACCGAGCGAGACGGCGATGGCCACCACGCACACCGTCAGGACGGTCCACCACACGGGATCCGACGACGGGCCGCCAGCGCCGGGCGCCGGGAACGTGCGGACCCAGCGCGCGACCTGCGGCACGAGGCTGGGCGCCATCAGCACCAGCACGACGGCGGTGCCGGCCACCGGGCCCGGTTCCCCGGTCCGGGTCCGGGCCACGCACGCCACCGCGAATCCGAGCAGCACGCTGCCGGCCAGCGCGAGGACGGCCGCCGCCCACGGCAGCGCCTGCCCGCGCAGGGCCGCCGCCAGCAGCACCAGCGCGCCGGCGGCGAGCGGCGCCAGCAACGCCACGGCCCGGATCCCGGTGCGCCGGACCGGCCCGGTCGGCGTCACGTCGACGACCAGGCTGGCCGGCTCGTCGAGGGCGAACGCCGCGGCCCCGGCGAGCAGCGCGAAGCAGATCGGGAGCAGCGCGGTGGCGGTCGCCGGGAACGCGGCCCC
>DAIOWL010000790.1:0-3824 GCA_036758545.1 Streptosporangiaceae bacterium
GGCCGAGGCGGGGCGGCCGTGGTAGGGCTCGGGCACCGCTTCGATGCCGCCCAGGTTGCCGACGCCGCTGCCGCCGTAGATCGCTGCGTCGGTGTTGAGCAGCTCCCGCCAGCGCCCGGCCCGGGGCAGGCCGATCCGGTACTTCAGGTGCGGCATGGCGGAGAAGTTGGCGATGCAGGCCACCACATCGCGCTCGTCCTCGTCGGACTCGGCAGATCCGGCGCCCTCGGAAGCAGCGGCGGCGTCGCGGGCGATGTCCCGCGCGGCGCCGCGCGCGTACTCACCCGCGGTGCCGCGAACGGCATCGCGGGCAGCGTCGGCCACGGGCGCGGACATGCGCAGGAAGGACAGCGTGTTGCCCTGGGCGTCGTTGGCGTCGATCCAGCTGAACCCCTCGGGCGAGCTGTCCAGCTGCCACAGCGCGGGGCTCCTCCGGTAGATCGCGTTCAGGTCGCGGGACAGCCGCTGCACGCCCTGGTGGACGTCGAAGTCCAGCACCCACCAGTCGAGCCCGTTATCCGCCGACCACTCGGTCCCCTGGCCCCATTCCGAGCCCATGAACAGAAGCTGCTTACCCGGATGCGCCCACATGTACGCCAGCAGCGAGCGCAGCCCTGCGAACCGCCGCCACTCGTCGCCTGGCATCTTGCCTAGCAGCGAGCCCTTCCCGTGCACCACCTCGTCGTGCGACAGCGGCAGGATGAAGTTCTCCGAGAACGCGTAGATCATGGAGAACGTGATCTCGTTGTGGTGGTACTGCCGGTAGATGGGATCCTGGCTCAGGTAGGACAGGGTGTCGTGCATCCAGCCCATGTTCCACTTGAAGCCGAACCCGAGCCCGCCCAGGTACACCGGCCGCGACACGCCCGGCCAGGCGGTCGACTCCTCGGCGATCATGGTGATGCCGGGCACCCGCTTGTAGCAGGTGGCGTTGACCTCCTGCAGGAATGAGATGGCCTCCAGGTTCTCCCGGCCGCCGTACTGGTTGGGCACCCACTCGCCGTCCTTGCGCGAGTAGTCCAGGTACAGCATGGAGGCCACGGCGTCCACCCGCAGCCCGTCCACGTGGAACTCATCCAGCCAGTAGACCGCGTTGGCGACCAGGAAGTTGCGCACCTCGGTCCGGCCGAAGTTGAAGACGAGCGTGCCCCAGTCCGGCTGCTCGCCGCGGCGCGGGTCGGCGTGCTCGTACAGCGGGGTGCCGTCGAACCGGGCCAGTGCCCACTCGTCCCGCGGGAAGTGCCCGGGCACCCAGTCCAGGATCACGCCGATGCCGGCCTGGTGCAGCGCGTCGACCAGGAAGCGGAAGTCGTCCGGGCTGCCGAACCGCGCCGTCGGCGCGTAGTACGAGGTGACCTGGTAGCCCCACGAGCCGCCGAACGGGTGCTCGGCCACGGGCAGGAACTCCACGTGGGTGAAGCCCATGTCGGTGACGTACTCGGTCAGCTGTACCGCCAGCTCCCGGTAGGACAGGCCCGGCCGCCACGAGCCCAGGTGCACCTCGTAGATGCTCATCGGCTCGCGCACCGGCTCGCGTTCGGCCCGCGCTTCGATCCACGCGGAGTCGCCCCAGGTGTGCCGCGAGGTGTACACCACCGACGCGGTGGCGGGCGGCATCTCCGCCGCGGCGGCCAGCGGGTCGGCCTTCTCCCGCCACACCCCGTCCGGGCCGCAGATCGAGTACTTGTACCGGGTGCCCTCGGTGACGCCGGGCACGAACAGCTCCCACACCCCGGACCCGCCGAGCGAGCGCATCGGGTACGCGCGGCCGTCCCAGCCATTGAAGTCGCCGGTGACCCGGACCCCGTGCGCGTTCGGCGCCCAGACGCCGAACGCCGCGCCGGACGTCTGGCCGACCTCGCGCAGGTGCGCGCCGAGCACCCGCCACAGCTCCTCGTGCCGTCCCTCGCCGATCAGGTACAGGTCGAACTCGCCGAGCGTGGGCAGGTGCCGGTACGGGTCGTCGCGCACATCCTCGGTCGTGCCAGATCCAGAACCGTACGCGGCGGCGATCCGGTAGCCGGGCACCTTCTCGTCCGGCACGGTGACGGCGAAGACCCCCTGGTGCACGTGCTCCATGGGCAGCCTGCGGCCGTCGTCGAGCACGGCGGTCACCGACGTCGCCAGCGGGCGCAATGCGCGGATGACCACCCCGTCCGGACCGGGGTGCGCGCCGAGCACCGAGTGCGGGTCGTAGTGCTGTCCCGCGGCGATCCGTTCGATCTCGCCCAGGCTGGGGCCAGCCACATCGGGGCCAGCCACATCGGGGCCAGCCACATCGGGGCCAGCCACATCGGGCCCAGCCACGTCAGGGCCAGCCGAATCGGGCCCAGCGGGATTGGAGCCGGCCGGATTGGAGCCAGCCGGGCTGGAGTCAGGTTGTGTCATGACAGGCCACTCGATCCCTGTTAAGAACTGCGGACTTTCTCACAGCTCGGCAATGGACTCTAGCGGAATGGGGACCCAGGTCGGCCGGTTCCTGGCCTCGTAGATGACCTCGTACACGGCCTTGTCGAGCAGCATCGCACGAAGCAGGACCGAGTTCTCGGCCGGGTCAAGACCGCCGGCCGCGGCGTAGCCGGCGCAGAACGCGTCGCCGTTGCGCCGGACCCAGTCGGCCGCCCTGGGCGCGAGGCCAGATGCGTCCGGGTGGGTGACGAGCTGGTGCCGGGCCGCGTAGTCGAACGAGCGGAGCATGCCGGCCACGTCCCGCAGCGGGGAGGACCGGGCGCGCCGCTGGGCCAGCGGGCTGGCCGGCTCGCCCTCGAAGTCGAGCACGACCCAGCCGGTCTGGGTCCGCATGACCTGGGCCAGGTGGTAGTCGCCGTGCACCCGCTGGGCCGCCACCGGCTCGATCAGCTTGGCCAGGTCCGAGTACGCGTCGCCGACCTTGTCCGCAAACCGGCCCAGCTCGGGCACGGTGGCCACCGCCATGTCGAGCCGCCGGTACATCTGCTCGGCCAGCTCGCGGACGGCCTCCGAATCGAGCTCGGACCGGCCGAACGCGTCGGCCAGGTCCCGGTGCACCTGCGCGGTGGCCGCGCCCAATCGCTCGGCCTCACCCGCGAAGTCCCCGCCGGCCTCGGCCGCGCGGGTGCCCTCCTCGCTGGCGTACAGGTCGCGCACGCTGGTCGCGGCCAGCGACCAGCCGTCCGAGGCGGCCCGCAGGTACCGGGACAGGATGGCCAGCACCGTGCTCGCGCCGTCGATCCTGGTCTCCACCCAGCCGAACGGCTCCGCGATGTGCGACGATCCGAGCTGGGCCAGCGCCGAGGCCACCTCGAGGTCCGGGTTCGGCCCGGGGCTGACCCGGCGGAACACCTTGAAGATGGCGGACTCGCCGAACACCAGGCTGGTGTTGCTCTGCTCGCCGGTGAGCACCAGGCTGTCCAGGCCGGCCTGGATCTCGGCCCCGGGCACCCGGCAGAACCGCAGCATGCCGACGCTGCGGTCGTCGACGATCGCGTCGAGCAGCGTCCGGGTCAGCGCCGAGTCGTGCAGCCCGTCGTAGATCTGCAGCCCGTTGTGCGTGCCGATCCTGGCGTGCCGCAGCCGGGCCGGCATGCGGGCGCGGGAGCCGATGAACAGCTGGTAGCAGTCCGAGGTCGCGCCGTGCGAGACCGTGACCATGAGGTGCCGCAGGCCGGGGTCGCCGGGAATGATCTCGGTGTCGGCCACGACCGCGAGATCATGGACGGTCCGGCCCTTACCCGCGAACCATCGCTGCTTGACCAGCCATGTTGCCAGTGTGTCTTCGAAAGTCATGAGCGCTTACCACATCCCCGTGGCTGGTCCCGGCAAACACACGCAGGCCGAATTCCGGG
>DAIOWL010000791.1:0-3813 GCA_036758545.1 Streptosporangiaceae bacterium
TTGGTTGCCATGACCGGACCTCCTCCTCAGCGTGCGCCAGCCGGCAGGCTGGACGCGGTGATCAGCCGGACCCGGGTCGCCTGCAGCCGCTTCGCGACCACACGGGCGAGCCGCCGGGTGAGCTCGTAGCCGAGCGCCGGATCGGAGTCACAGCGGGCCCGTACCACCCGTCCGTCGAATTCGAAAGCCTCGACCGGGCTGGCGGATACAGCGCCAAAGGCCCACCGGTACGGCGGGTACAGCCACGACCAGCCAACCACCTCGCCTATGCCGATGGTGTCGATCTTCATCCGGCCCTGCCCGGGTACGTGCAGGTCCAGCGCGACATAACCGGACTGGATGAGCCAGAACCGGCTGGCGCTGCCGCCGTCTTCGAAGAGCCGGTGCCGGGCCGGGAAGGTGATGTCCGCGGCGGCATCGGCGAGCACGGCCAGGTGATCACGCGACATCCCGTGCAGGAACGGATGAGTGGCCAGGGCCTCCGCCGTGACTTCGATCATGGGATACCTCCGCCAAAAACTGATCGACCAAGGCTCAGCCTGGCCACGCCGCTCCGCCGGGAGCTAGGGCCGGAGGTCCCTGGCCGACCGGCCTATGGCCCCTGGCTGCGCAGCATCGCCGCCTGGTGACAGAGGTCCCGCCGGGGTGGTGACGTCTGGCCGTGACGGCGGGCTAGGGCCGGGCTGGAGAGTGCAGGCAAGAGCAAAACCGAGCGGATCCCGCCGGGGTTCGCGTGCTGAAGGAGGCATCCGATGCGCCGCAATTCTCATCTGATCGCGATCGCGGGGTTTGTCCTGTCGGCGATCCTGCTGGCGGCCGGCGGCCTGCTGCTGTGGGGCTCGACCTACACCCACAACATGGTCCACAACCAGCTCGCCGCGCAGCAGATCTACTTCCCGCCCAAGGCCGCGTTCGCGCACCCCAGGGCCGGGTCCGAGATCACCCCGTCGATGATCCCGTCGGTCTCGCAGTACGCCGGCCAGCAGCTGGTCACCGGCCAGCAGGCCCAGTCCTACGCTGACAACTTCATCGCCGTGCACATCACCAACATGACCGGCGGCAAGACCTACGCCCAGCTGTCGGCCGCCTCGCTGGCCCAGCCGGACAACACCAAGCTGGCCGGCGAAGTCGCCACCGTGTTCAAGGGCGAGACCCTGCGGTCCATGCTGCTGAACGCGTTCGGCTGGTGGAAGGTCTCCCAGATCACCTACATCGCCTCGCTGGCCGCCTTCGGCCTCGGCGGCCTGACCCTGCTGGCCTCCCTGTTCGGCCTCACCGTCGGACGCCGCCCCGAGGTCACCCACGAGACCATCCCGGCCGAGGGCCCCAAGACTCCGACCGCATGATTCCGCAAGCGCCTCCAGCCGGCGCCCGGCACCGGGGGGTGCCGGCCGAGGACAAGCCGATGAATGAGCAGGAAGGGTGCCTAGGCTCACTTAATGTGCGACACATCGGCTCCGCTTGACGTGTGACACACCCTAGGTTCTGGATGCTCTGATGTTAGGCGGACCGGCTGGCGCGCGGTGCCGGACCTGGGCCAGCATCAGCATTGTGAACCGAGATCTGCACCCGCGAGAACGGGACGCTCTGGAGGGGCTGCTGGCCGCAGAGTTCGCAGGAGCGAGGGAGCTTCGTGTTCAGGCCGAGCCGGTCCTGGCGGCCAGTGGCACGCTGATTGTTGACCTCGTCGTCGATGAGTCCCTTCCAAGGGCGGTCGTCAGCGGCCGGGTTCCGGTGGAGGCTGCGGTGGATGGGGCTGGCCATGCCGGCGGGCTCATGCTGTGGGTGGATGACGGCCGGCTGTCAGCGCTGGAGTACTGGTGCGTCACTCAGGAGACGCCTCTCAGAGCTGGGCCTTCAGCTCGTCGATCTTGCCGATGTGCTCGCGGAGCTGGGTGTAGGCGGGGCGCTCGCGGATGCGGGCTAGCGCCCAGCGGACGCCTTCGGCGCGGTTGGGGACGATGCCGGCGGTGATCAGGGCGTCGAGGACCTCAACGTCCCTGGGGTCGAGCCGTGCCATTACCGGGGTGAGGCTGCGGCCCGGGGCCGTGCGGTCCGCCGGGCCGACAGACATCGAGATGACGGGATGCTTGTGCTCCCCGGGCTGGACGGGGAGCGTGAGCTGCACGCGCCTGACGGAGGGCATTGTCCGGGCGATCGTCTTGCGCAGCTCCTCGATAGCCCCGCTGTGTGCCTTCTCGAACGCGTGAAGCGTCTCTTCCGGATCCTCGCCTGCAGGGGTGAGGATCACCCGGACCACCGCCTGGCCGGGCTCGATCACGGGATCGTCGCCGTACTGCAGCACCTGGACCTTCTGCACTGTCCCGTCGCCGCACCGCCTGTTCAGCTCTTCTTCGGCCCCGCGCTCGAGGCGTTCCTTCTCGTCCTGCTCCACGATCAGCTCCTTGATTTCCCGAGCAATCAGCGTAACTCCGCCTACTCTGGCAATCAACGAATTTAGCGGCGGGGTGAGACAGCGCAGCTCACCTCCGGTGCCTGGCTCTGCCGGACGGGGGGTCGTCAGCCGTAGTCCGGTGCCTTGTGCCGTCTGATGTCGCGGCTAGTGGTCCGGGCCGCGGTGACGGTGCGGTCACCGCCGCCGTGCAGTCGTCCACTGCCTCAGTTGATATCGAACTCGTTGCCTTCCGGGTCCTTCATCCCGACCGCATAGTGGTCGAGCCCTTCCTCGGACAATGCGCCAGTGATGGTGGCGCCCAGGCCGGCCAGCCGGCTGGCCTCCGCGTCGACTCGCTTCCTGCGAGCCTCGATCGGATCCGTCCGCTCGCCACTGGCATGGATGTCGAGGTGCAACCGGTTCTTGACCGTCTTGGCATCCGGGACGACATGGAACCAGATGCCCGGCCCGTGGCCCTCCGGGTCGCTGATCCTGTCCGCCCCGTCGGCCAACTCCTCCTCGGGCACCCCCACCTCGCGGTAGAAGTCGTTCCAGGTAGCGAATCCAGCCGGGACCGGCGCGAGCTCATAGCCAAGCGCGGCAGCCCAGAACCGGGCCAGCCGGTCCGGGTCGGCACAGTCGATAACCAGCTGAAAGCGCACAGGCACCGTTTCCTCCCAGGCCGCTCGGGTAGCTACCGGCATCTTGCCAGATGCTCCTTAGCCAGCGGACTGGATCCGGCGGCCGGTGACACGGTTCGGGGCGATGCGCATGAATAGCTCGCGCTCCCCGGCGGGCCAGGGCTCGACGCCCGCCCGTTCGGCCGATTCCCGCTCGGCCTCGGACACGTGATGGGCCGGCCCCTGGATCAGCACACTCCAGCCCTGGCGCCCGATCTCGTCGATCGCGTCGACCTCGAACGCCACCAGGTAGTCGCCGCCGGCGATTCCGGTCTGCAGGTCCTCGTCCAGCGCGCTGTGCCGGGTGGTGCGGAACACCACCGCCCCGCCGTGCCACTTGTAGTTGACCGGCAGCACGGCCGGGCCGAACCGGCTCTGGTAAGCGATACGGCCGATTCCGCCCCGCGATACCAGTTCCAGGCTCTCGGCCTCGTCGAGTTCAATGAGCATGCGGTCAGACATGACTGATCCTTCCCGGGTGCTGCCTGATGGGACAAACCCGACCGTAACGTCGGGCGCCCCGGGCTGAGACCGTCCATCGGGCCGAAATTACGGTGACCTTCAACCCGCGCGGAAATGGACTTTCGGACCACTCCACGTTCCGCATCCCGGACGGGATGAGCGACGAGGAGGCCCTCATGCTGGCCGACATCCTGCTGACCGGCTACGAGGTCGGCGTGCTCGCCGGCGGCGTGCGCCCCGGCGACGTCGTCGCCGTGGTCGGCGCCGGGCCGGTCG
>DAIOWL010000792.1:0-3804 GCA_036758545.1 Streptosporangiaceae bacterium
CCATGCCCTCCAGGCCGGCGGTCACCTCCTCGGCCAGCTTGTACACGTCGACCTGAGCCCGGCCGCAGGACGGGCAGGAGACGATCTCGAGCCCGCGCTGGCGCATGCCGAGCGATTCCAGGATCGAGATGCCGACCTTGACCTCTTCCACCGGGGGCGCGGACAGCGAGACCCGGATCGTGTCGCCGATGCCCTCGGCCAGCAGGGCGCCGAACGCGACCGCGGACTTGACCGTGCCCTGGAACGCGGGGCCGGCCTCGGTCACGCCGAGGTGCAGCGGGTAGTCGCACTGCCGGGCGAGCTGCCGGTAGGCGTTGATCATCACCACCGGGTCGTGGTGCTTGACCGAGATCTTGATGTCGCGGAAGCCGTGCTCCTCGAACAGCGAGCACTCCCACAGCGCCGACTCGACCAGCGCCTCCGGGGTGGCCTTGCCGTACTTGGCCAGCAGCCGCTTGTCCAGCGAGCCCGCGTTGACGCCGATCCTGATCGGGGTCCCGGCGTCGCTGGCCGCGCGGGCGATCTCGGCCACCTTGTCGTCGAACTGCTTGATGTTGCCCGGGTTCACCCGGACCGCGGCGCAGCCCGCGTCGATCGCGGCGAACACGTACTTCGGCTGGAAGTGGATGTCGGCGATGACCGGGATCTGCGACTTCTTCGCGATGGCGGGCAGCGCCTCGGCGTCGTCCTGGGACGGCACCGCGACCCGGACGATCTGGCAGCCGGAGGCGGTCAGCTCGGCGATCTGCTGCAGCGTCGCGTTCACGTTGGCGGTGAGGGTCGTGGTCATCGACTGCACCGAGACCGGCGCTCCCCCGCCGACGGGCACCGAACCCACCATGATCTGGCGTGACTGCCTGCGCTCGGCGAGCGGCGCGGGCGGCACAGGCGGCATACCCAGTTCGATACTCATGGTCCCCAGCCGTTTCTGTAGGCAGACCCCGGATCTTCCACCCCGTCATTGAATCATCACCGCACGACCGGCCGGGGCACGACGCTGACGGGCGCGTCGGGGTTCACCCCCGTTGTTAACCTGCGATATTCACCGGGTTCACGATATCGGCCAGGATCAGGGCGACGCCGAAAATCATCACGACCGCGAAGATGCTGAAGCTGACCGGCAGCAGCTTGGCCATGTCCACCAGGCCGGGGTCGGGCCGCCCCCGCAGCCGGGCGTACCAGGCCCGGATCCGCTCCCAGACGATCGCCGCGACGTGCCCGCCGTCCAGCGGCAGCAGCGGGAGCATGTTGAAGGCGCCGACGAAGATGTTCAGCGAGGCGATCAGCAGCAGCACGAAGCTGACCTTGTACTGCCAGCCGACGTTGGCCGCGACCGCGGCGCCGGTGGCCTCGGCCGCGCCGACCACGCTGCTCACCTGACCGGCCGCGCTGCTACCCCGGTCCTTGCTGAACAGCTTGGGCAGCGCGCCGGGCAGGGCGCCGACCGCCTTGGCCGAGCCGACCAGGACCTGCCCGAACGCCGATCCGGCGTACTGGACGGCGCGGACCGGGTTGACCGGCTGGAACACGATGGTCGGCGCGATGCCCAGGTAGGCACCGTTGCGGCCGCTGACCGTGGCCAGCGTGGCGTGCAGGTTCAGGGTCTTGGAGTCCCGCTTCACGGTGATGGTCGCCTGCGAGCCGGCCGGGGCCTTGCGGATCAGGTTGCCGAGCTGGGTCCAGTTGCTCACCGGCGCGCCGTTGAACGCCGTGACCTGGTCGCCGACGCGCAGCCCGGCCAGCTTGGCCGGGGACGCCTGGTCCGACGCGGCGCAGGTGCCCTTGTTCAGCTCGGCGGTGTTCGCCGCCACGCACGTGCTGATCGTGCCCAGCTGGGTGGTGTTGTCGTTCTCGATGCCGATGCCGAGCGCCAGGCCGAAGATCAGGACGAAGGCGAGCACGAAGTGCATGAACGAGCCCGCGCAGAGCACCACGATCCGCTGCCAGGCCGGATGGCTGCGGAACGACCTCGGCTCGTCGGCCGGGTCGTCCACGTCGTCGAGCGAGTGCATCCCGATGATCTTGACGAAGCCGCCGATCGGCAGCGCCTTGATCCCGTACTCGGTCTCACCCCGCCGGGTGGACCACAGCGTCGGGCCGAAGCCGACGAAGTAGCGGGTGGCCTTCATGCCGAACTTCTTGGCCGTCACGAAGTGACCGGTCTCGTGCAGCATGACCGAGAAGAGCAGGGCGACGAGGAAGATGACCCAGCCGATCAGGTCCATCCGGCCATCCTCCCCAGGCTGTGGAGCCTGTCGTTAGGCGTTAAGTTCACGCGCCCGCCTCCGGGCCCAGTCGTCAACCGCGAGCACGTCCGCCACGGTGGTGACGGCCGTCCTCGCGGCGTCATGTTCCGAGACTATCTGGGCTACGGTGTCAACAATCCGGGGAAAGGGGATCCTTCCCGCCTGGAAGTCCGCCACGCACGCCTCGTTCGCCGCGTTGTACACCGCGGGCGCGGTGCCGCCGGCCGCGGCGGCCTGCCTGGCCAGCGCGACCGCGGGGAAGGCCGCGTCGTCGAGCGGCTCGAAGGTCCAGCTGGCCGCCGTGGACCAGTCCAGGCCCGGCGATGCCCCGGGCACCCGGTCGGGCCAGGCCATGCCCAGCGAGATCGGCAGCCGCATGTCCGGCGGGGACGCCTGGATGATCGTCGCGCCGTCGGAGAACTCCACCATCGAGTGCACGATCGACTGCGGGTGGACCACCACGTCGATCCGGTCCAGCCCGAAGCCGAACAGCAGGTGGGCTTCGATCACCTCGAGGCCCTTGTTCACCAGCGTGGCGGAGTTGATCGTGACCAGCGGCCCCATGTTCCAGGTGGGGTGGGCGAGCGCCTGCTCCGGCGTGACATCCTCCAGCTTGTCCCGGCTCCAGCCGCGGAACGGGCCGCCGCTCGCGGTGAGCACCAGGCGGAGCACCTCGGACTCGCGCCCGGCGCGCAGGCACTGCGCGATCGTCGAGTGCTCGGAGTCGACCGGGACGATCTGCCCCGGCTTGGCCCGGCTGGTGACCAGCGGGCCCCCGACGATCAGCGACTCCTTGTTGGCCAGGGCCAGCACCCGGCCAGCGTCCAGTGCGGCCAGGGTGGCCGCCAGCCCGGCCGCGCCGGTCACCCCGTTGAGCACGACGTCGCACGGCCACGCGGCTAGCTCGCTGACCGCGTCCGGGCCGGACAGCACCTGGGGCGGCGGGGAGGCGAGAGCCCGGCCCGTTCGGGAGATTGATTCACGGACCCCGGCCGCGGCGGACGGGCTGGCCACGGCGACCGCGGCCGGGCCGAACTCGGCCGCCTGCCGGGCCAGCAGGTCCGGCTGGCCGCCGCCCGCGGCCAGCGCCACGACGCGGAACCGGTCCGGATTGCGCCGGACGATGTCGAGCGCCTGGGTGCCGATCGAGCCGGTCGAGCCGAGGATCACGACCTCGCGAGGCTGGGATTCCACCGCTCCATTGTCCGACATCCGCACCGCGGGACACGCCGCCGCCCTGACATAAGCGTCGGGGCGGCGGCGTGGCCGGTAGTTACCGAGCGGCGGGCAGCGCCCCCGCGGCGGAGATGATGCCCTTGCAGACGACCGTCTGGCCGGCCGCGCCGGCGATCGGCTGGCCGCCGAACGCCGCCGCCTCGAGCTCGCCCTTGACCCGCAGCGCGAGCGAGTCACGGAGCTTGTCGAGCCCGGCCAGGGCGGTGTCGACCGCCCGATACCTGGCGTCGCCCGGGGTGTTCGACTCGACGGCCGCCGTCGCGGCATGCAGGGTGAAGGCCCCGAACTGGCCGACGCTGGAGTTGAGCTGCTTGTAGCAGGC
>DAIOWL010000793.1:0-1215 GCA_036758545.1 Streptosporangiaceae bacterium
AATCACCTCGGGTGCCGGCATGAGCAAGTGGGGACTGCGCGACAGGACGCAGGCGGTCGTCGCCGTGTACGAATCTGGGCTCTTCGTGCCGCGCTCGGCCAGGCCATCGCGGTGATGGCCGGAGCCGGCCAGTCAGTGCTGCTCGTTGCGGATCGCGGCGAGCAGCCCGTCGAAGTCCTCCCCGCACGGCCCGCACGCGCGCAGGTGCGCCGCAAGGCCCGGGTACCGCTCCTCCGCCGGGGCGCCCTCAGCCACCAGCTCGGCATAGATGTGCAGCATCTCCATCGCCCGGGCGCACCCCACATCGCGCGGATCAGTCCGCAGGAACCGATCGAGTTCTGGCCAGCCGTTCATGAACCCCTCGAAAGTCATTGCCTATATACCCGTTAGCGGCAAGAGCGGCCCGCAGCTTACGCCGGGCGTCGAACAGAGTCTTGTAGATCGCGTAACGGTTGGAAGCCAGCTCGAGGACCAGGGTATCCTCGCCGGGTTCCAGTGCGCCGCCGGCGACGTCGCCGAGCGGGAAGTAGGCCACCGGATAGCGGCCGGGCTCGTGCAGCAGGACGTGGTCCTCGCTGTCGGCGATCCAGGCGCCGCCGAAGCGCACGCGCATCCGGCGGCGCAGCGGCTCGGCGAAGATCATCCGTTCGGGGAGCGGGTCGGGGACCAGGAACCGGCCGACCGCTCCGGGAGCGAGCGGCCCTTGCTGCCAGGACAGGCCCATGGCGGTATTCCCTTCAGGTAAGCGGCTCGCCGCCGTCGAAATGCAGCGTCTGGCCGGTAAGCAAGCTATTGGTCAGGGCGAACACGACGCCCTGCTCGGCGTCGTCGGGGGTAGCCCGAGCGATCGCTTCCTCTGCCGGTGACCAGCGGGGTTTTGTCTTTAGCGAAGCCTGTTGCCACTGCGGTCTCCTTCATGTGTCTCGGGTGTCACCGGGTGACGCTGGGAGTCACCACCGTCCGTTCGGGAAATAGGGGCATATCCCGAACCGGCGGTGGCTTGACTGTCTCGCCAGCGGCTCCCGCGGGGCTATGCCGACGTGGCGGCGTGCTCGTGCAGGTAGCGGACCAGCCCGGCGACATCCTCGGGGACGAGATGGCCGATGGCCCGCTGGAGTAGACACTGACGACGACTTTGCCCTGCGGGTCGAGGACGAAGCCGGTGGACTGGAGGTACACCGGGTCCGGGTTGACGAAGGCGCCGGTCAGGTCCGC
>DAIOWL010000793.1:1315-3804 GCA_036758545.1 Streptosporangiaceae bacterium
TCGAACGTCTCAGGCACCTTGACGGTCGCCCCGCCGGGGACGGTGAGTGACAGCTCCGGGAAAGGGTCGCCGGGGTGCAGCAAAGGCATGAACAGGCTCCTCATCGGTGGTGGGCCGACGGAATCCCCTGGGGGCGGGGACTGTCTCATCGGTTAGCGGCGGCCGCGATTTCCGCGTAGATGTGGAGCAGTTCCATCGCCTTGTCGCATCCCGCGTCGCGCGGGTCGGTCTGCAGGAAGCGGTCCAGGGCAGGCCAGCTGTTCATCAGTGCCTCACCGGGTTCTCGTCCAGGTATCCGTTAGCGACGAGGCTGGCCCGCAGCTTACGTCGTGCGTCGAACATCGTCTTGTACAGGGCATTCCGGCTGGATGCCAGTTCCGCGGCCAGCGCGTCCAGCGGCACGCCGTCCACCATGATCGCGGTGAAGACCCGCCGCTGGTGCTCGGTGAGCTCCTCCTGGACCGCCCGCCGCAGCGCCCGGACCAGGTCGCGCCACTCGGACTCCCGGGCCGGGTCGAGGCCGAACCTGTCCGGCAGCCGGTCCCAGTCCCCCGCCTCCAGCGGGACCACGGGATGGCGCCAGAAATGCCGCCCGATCTTGCCGGACACCTCGAAGATGACGAACTTGCACGCCCAGGTGGTGAACCGGCTCTCGCCGCGGAACTTGCCGATCTTGGCGAGGATCGCGAGAACCGCGTCCGCGGCGGCCTGGTGCGCCAGGTCGTCCAGTTCGGGCCCGGAGATCCGCAACTGCCCGCTGCGGCGGCGCGCTTCGGCCCGCGCGACGCGCAGCAGCATCTGGTGCAGCCGGGCCGTGGCGCGCTCCCGCTCGTCCCCGTCCGCGCTCAGCGCCCGAACCCACTCATCCGGCACCGGCATGTCGTCAGCCACCCGTTCCGGTGGCGAGCCCGCTGCCCTCTTTCCCGCGCGCTCCCGGCGGCGAGTCACTGATTACCGCGGTCATGCCATTGCCACTCGTGAGCCTGACGTCTGCTCGGCGGGCAGCCGGGGACGGATGACCAGCAGCGCGCCGGCATCTGCCCGCGGGCCGGGCGCCGACGCTGAATCCGCGAATACCTCGCGGGCCACGGAACGCGCCCAGCGCATGCGGATCACCGCCGTCTCAGGATGATCGCCGAACTCCTGCGCCACCCGTTCGGCACAGCCGGTGTAGCCGAAAGCCTGGATCGTCATAGCGACCGCCTGCCGTACCTGACCCGCGCTGGGCTCATCCCCGCTCTGCAGCCCTGACGCAAAGATGGCGTCAGACTGGAGAGCGCCAACGCTCAAACAGGGCATCATCGGCCACACGGCGGATCTCCTCGGCTTACTCATCAGTCCCGGCGGGTGCCGGTCCGGACCCGAGAGCTCCTTGGTCACGGCTCTCCGGGACGCTTCCGGACTCTCGTGGATAGGTCCGCTGTAAACGCTACGAATCCGGTAAGCCGATCGAATCCCGGAACGTCCTTAGTCCTGCCGGTCCCCCATAGCGGCCTTGCCGCGGAATGACTAAGGACTTTCATGGATGCGGCATCCGGCAGGCTGGCCCTAACGTCGTGCCCTGGGAGAACCCAGTGACCACGGGGATGCCGACGTCAGAGGTGGAACAAGCAACAATGAGGGACGATGATCTACGGCGCCACGTCGCCGCTGAGCTCTCGTGGGATCCCCAGGTGGACAGCGAGGCGATCGAGGTATGGGCCGCCGGCGGCACGGTCACGCTGCGGGGGGTCGTGGCCAGCCTCCGGTTGAAGCGGGCGGGGGGCAGGGCCGCGGCACGCGTCCGCGGAGTTACCTGGGTCGCCAATGAACTGCGGGTGCAGATCCCGGACCGAGACCGGCGAGACGACGAGGACCTGCACGGCGACGTGCTGGAAGCGCTCATGCTGGACGTCTCGGTCCCGATGACCGTCGATGCGCGGGCCCGGGACGGCTTCGTCACCCTGACCGGCACCGCGGAGTGGCACTACCAGCGAGAGGCGGCCGAGTCCCGCACCACGGGCGTGCCCGGCGTTGCCGGCATTGACAACGCCATCACCTTGACCCAGACTCCCGATGCGCGTGAGGCACGGGACGCCATCAGCGGCGCATTCCGGCGCATTGCCGTACTAGCGGCGGACGTGATCTCGGTCGAGACCTTCTCCGACGGGCTGGTGATCCTGTCCGGCACGGTCAGCTGCTGGGCCGCGCACGATCACGCGGTGGCCGCCGCGTGGTCCGCGCCTGGTGTCACCCAGGTCGATGACCGCATCAGTGTCGAGAGCAGGCCGTAGCCCACCGTCAGTCCCGCTGCGTGGGTGTTTCTTTGTCGTTCCGGAGCGTGCGGGCGAGCTGGGCCCGGCTGCTGGCGCCGAGCTTGCGGAAGATCTTGCGCAGGTGGTACTCGACGGTGCTGGCGCTGATGAACAGCCGGGCGGCGATCTCCCGGTTGGTAAGGTGCTCGGCGACCAGCCGGGCGATCTGCTCCTCCTGCGGGGTGAGCACCTCCG
>DAIOWL010000794.1:0-3803 GCA_036758545.1 Streptosporangiaceae bacterium
CGGCCCCGACCCAGACGGCTACATGGCCGCACCGGAGCTGGTCGGCTACCTGGAGGACTACGCCGGCTCGTTCGCGGCGCCGGTGCACGAGAACACGGCGGTCGAGCTCGTCGAGGCGTCCGCCAGCGGCCTGCGCGTGGTTACCGACCAGGGAACCTGGCTCGCTCGCAATGTGGTCGTGGCGACCGGGACCGAGAACCGGGCCTACCTGCCGCCGGCCGCCAGCGGAATCGACCCGGAGATCCGCCAGCTGACCGCCGCCCGCTACCGGGGACCCAGCCAGGTCCCCGGCGGCGGCGTGCTGGTGGTCGGCGCCTCGGCGTCCGGCGTCCAGATCGCGGACGAGCTGCGCCGCGCGGGGCGGCCGGTGGTCATCTCGGTGGGCCGCCATGCCCGGCTGCCGCGCCGCTACCGGGACCGCGACATCCTGTGGTGGATGGACCAGGCCGGGGTCCTGGGCCAGACCATCGATCAGATGCACGACGCGCGGATAGCCCGCCGGGCGCCGTCCCTGCAGCTATCGGGCCGCGCTGACCACCCGGTCGGCCTGGATGCGCTGGCGGCGCGCGGGGTGCGGCTGGCCGGCCGGCTAGTCGCGGCGGACGGCCGGCGGCTGCGCTTCGCCGACGACCTGCCCGCCACGATCGCGGGAGCTCAGGCCCGGATGGAGCGGCTGCTGCGCACCATCGACGGCTACCTCGCCCACAGGGGCGGCGAGGGCGCCGGGCCTGCCGATCCGCCCGCACCGTTCACGGCACCCGCTGGCCCGGTCGAGCTCGACCTGCGCCGGGCCGGCATCGGCACCGTGATCTGGGCGACCGGCTACCAGCCGGCCTACCCCTGGCTGCGGGTTCCCGTCCTGGACCGGCACGGCGAGATCGCCCACCACCGCGGCGTGACCAGCGTCCCCGGCCTTTACGTGCTGGGCCAGAAGTTCCTGTACCGCCGCAACTCCACCTTCGTCGACGGCGTCGCGAGCGACGCCCGGTTCGTGGCGACCCACCTGATGATGCGGCGGATGAACGCCCGTGCCCAGAGCGCATGATGCTACGGAGAAGTTAATGTCAACGGCAAAAACCCAGCACTACGACGTGATCATCGCCGGGGCCCGCTGCGCGGGCGCCGCGACCGCGCTGCTGCTGGCCCGGCAGGGCGCCCGCGTGCTGGTGCTGGACAAGTCCAGATACGGCACGGACACCCTGTCGACTCACGCGCTCATGCGGGGCGCGGTCCTGCAGCTGCACCGGTGGGGACTGCTCCCCGCCGTGACCGGGGCGGGAACGCCGCCCGTTCGGTCGACTACCTTTCATCTCGCCGATGCCGTGACGACCATCCCGGTCAAGCCCAGGCACGGTGTCGAGGCGCTGTATGCCCCGCGCCGCCGGGTTCTGGACGCGATCCTGGCCGATGCTGCGCGGAATGCCGGCGCGGAGGTGCAGTTCGGTGCCTCGGTCAGTGACCTGCGGCGGGACCGGGCCGGGCGGGTGAGCGGGATCACCGGCCGGGTCGGCGGGGCCCGCCTGGAGGCCAGCGCCGACCTGGTCATCGGCGCCGACGGCCGCCGCTCGGCCGTCGCACGGTACGTCGGCGCCAGGAACGTCCACGTCGCGCCGGCTTCGAGCGTCCTTATCTACCGGTATGTCCGTGCGGATGCGGATGACGGTTACCACTGGTACTACGGGGCCGGGTCGGTCGCCGGGGTCATTCCCACCAACGACGGGCTGGCCTGTGTCTTCGCTGCCACCAGCGCCGAGCGGCTGCGGCGCGAACCCGACCGCGGCGCCGACGCGGTCTGGCGGCGCATCCTGGGCCAGGCCGCACCCGGGCTGGCCGAACGACTCGAACGCCGCGGCCCGGCCGGCCCGCCGCGGGTGTTCCCGGGCCTGACCGGCTACCTGCGCGAGGCGGCGGGTCCCGGGTGGGCCCTGGTCGGTGACGCCGGCTACTTCAAGGACCCGATCACCGCCCACGGCATCACCGACGCCCTGCGTGACGCCGAGATCCTGGCCCGCGTGATCGCGTCCTCCGGTCCCGATGCCGTCGGCCGCTACCAGGCCGAACGCGACGAGCTTTCGCTGCGCCTGTTCCGCGTGACCGGGCGCATCGCCTCCTTCGACTGGACCGCTGAGGAGATCGGCGGCCACCTGCTCGAGCTCGGCGAGGCCATGGCGGAAGAGGCGGCGGCGATGAGCGCCGGCGATCCCGGCCGGCGCCTCGTGCTGGCGTCAGCCTAGACGGGAGTAGTCACGTGCGGTATCCCCTGGTGCAGCGCGGGCTCATCGCCCTGGTGCTGGTGCTGGCCATGGCCGTGTGGTTCTCCGCTTCGGCGGTGGTTCCCGCGCTGGCCGGCGAGTGGCACCTGAGCGCCGGCGCCGCCGCCTGGATGACGGCGCCGGTGCAGGCCGGATTCGTGCTCGGAGCGGTCGGTTCGGCCGTGCTCGGCCTGGCCGACCGGATCCGGCCGCACCTGCTCGTGGCCGGCTGCGCGGCCGGCGCGGCGGGCTGCACCCTGCTCATGGCGTTGTTCGCGGACGGCCTGCCGGCCGCCGTGCCGCTGCGCTTCGCGACCGGGGCCTTCCTGGCGGGCGTCTATCCGGTGTGCATGAAGCTGATGGCATCCTGGTCGCCGCCGGCCGGCCGGGCCCTGGCCATGGGAGTGCTTATCGGCTGCCTGGCGCTCGGGTCGGCCCTGCCGCACCTAATCGACGGATTGGGGCAGCTGAACTGGCGCGCGGTCCTTGTCGCCGCGGCGGCTACCGCGTTCGGCGCCGCGATCGTGGCCGGCGTCCTGGTCAGGCCTGGCCCGCAGTTCCCCGCCGCGGCCGGGACCGGTCGCAGCCGCTATGCGCTAGCGATGTTCTCCGACCGCGGTCCCCGCCTGGTCAGCCTCGCCTACTTCGGGCACATGTGGGAGCTGTACGCGCTGTGGACCTGGCTGCCGGCCTTCCTCATCGCGAGCGGGACCACCACGACCGGCCATGAAGGCGCCTCCGGCATCGACGCCTTCCTGGCGATCGGCGTCGCGGGGCTGGCGGGCTGCCTGCTCGGCGGCTGGGCCGCCGACCGTCTCGGCCGCGCCGCCACCGCCGCCGCGGCCCTTACGGTCAGCGGCGGGTGCTGCCTGCTCTCGCCGCTGTTCTTCACCGCGAGCCGACCCTGGCTGCTCGCCTTCACCGCCGTGTGGGGCGCCGCGGTCATCGCCGACTCCGGCGTGTTCTCCACCTTGCTCAGCGAAGTGGCCGACCGCCGCTATGTCGGCACCGCGCTGACCACCCAGACCGCGATCGGATTCCTGCTGACCATCGTCACCATCCAGGTGATTCCGCTGACCGCCGCCGTCACCGGCTGGCACTACGCCTTCCTTCCCCTCGCGGCCGGGCCCATGACCGCGCTGCCGGCCCTGGCCGCCCTGAGCCGCGATATGAGACCGAACGGCCTGCCATCTACCCTCACGGAAAGGACACTGTCATGACCTCCTGCTGGCCCAGCGGCCCGCCCGCGATCGGCACGACCGCGGAGCTGTCCCGGACGATCGGCCCGGACGACATCGAGCGGTTCACCGATATCAGCGGGGACCGCAACCCCCTGCACTACGACCTTGCGGCCGCGGAGGCGTCACGGTTCGGCGAGATCGTCGTCCAGGGCGGGATAACCAGCGCCATCCTCAACGCGGTGGTGGCCGAGTCGCTCCCCGGCCCGGGGACCGTCTTCCTGAACGTGAACTGGGACTTCAAGGCGCCTGTCCGCCCCGGCGATGTCATCACCGGCCGGGTGGAGGTCATCGAAGCCAGGGCCGACAAGCC
>DAIOWL010000795.1:0-3790 GCA_036758545.1 Streptosporangiaceae bacterium
GCTGCGCGCGCTGACCGGATCGGCCGGCCGCTGGTTCCGGCCCTCGCAGACGCAGTACTCGACCCGGCTGATCGAGCGGGAGGCCCGCAAGGCCGGCTACCGGACCTGCGTGTCCTACGACGTGGACTCGCTCGACTACACCGATCCCGGACCGGACGCGATCGTGTCCACCGTGCTCGGCAAGACACGGCCGGGGTCGATAGTAAGCCTGCATCTCGGTCATTCCGGCACCGTAACGGCGCTGCCCGCGATCCTGCGCGGCCTGGCCCGGCGCAGGCTGCGCCCGGTCACCCTGACCGGCCTGCTGTCCCCGTGACCGCTCGGGCTGTGCTGCGCGGCTGGCCGGCCCGGCTGGCGGGAGCGCTAGTCACCGCGGCGGTGGCCGCAACGGCGTGCGGCGGGAGCGCAGGCGTTCCGGGCCCGCCGTCGGCCTATCTCGGCACCGTGGTGGACAGGCCGGTGCCGGCCGGGATCGCGGACCTGCCGCTGACCACGGACAACGGCCGGCCGACGAGCCTGAGCGCCTGGCGCGGCCAGGTGGTGGTGCTCGCGGACTTCCTCACCTTGTGTCAGGAGACCTGCCCGCTGACCACCGGCAACCTGCTGATGATGGACCGCGCGGTTACGGCGGCCGGGCTGGGCCGCCGGGTTCGCTTCGCGGAGCTGACCGTGGACCCGGACCGGGACACGCCGTCCCGGCTGCGCGCGTACCGGACGCTGACCGGGGCGCCGTCGAACTGGCTGCTGCTCACCGGCCGCCCGGCGGTGATCGAGCGGATCTGGCGCTATTTCGGGGTCTGGTACCAGCGGGTCGGCGAGGACAGGCCGCCCGGGACCGACTGGCTGACCGGCCGGACGCTGAGCTACGACATCGACCACGCCGATGACCTGCTCTATATCGACGCCTCCGGGCGGCTGCGCTTCGTCGTGGCAGGCGCGCCGAACGCCTCCGGGGCGCCTGTCTCACCGGCCTTGCGCCGCTTCCTCAACGCCCAGGGCCAGGCCAATCTCGCCCACCCCGACGCGAGCACGTGGACCGCGGCCGAAGCCCTCGCCCCGATCGCCTGGCTAACCGGACGGCCGATCACGCCGGGCTGACGGGCAGGCGCATCAGAACCGAGCCGGCGTGGGCGAAGTACAAGGTGATGGCCAGCGTCGCACCGGGCGGCAGGGAGGCGCCCGGCGCCACGGTCAGGGTCGCGGTCGCGGGCGGGGACCCGCCGCCGGACCGCCCCGGGATCAGCAGCGGCCCGTAGTGCAGCCAGCGGTCCACCACGCCGGGTGGCGGGGTCTCGGCACCGCAGCCGGACAGGTCCGGAAGCTCCCCGACATTGACCCGCTGGTGGTATACCGCGACCGCGGCGCCATCGGCCGCGATCGCGGCGTCGAGCTGGTCGGAGAGCTGCCCGCCGGTACTGACCCGCAGGCTGGTCGTCAGCGTCCCGGCTGGCCCGGGGCGCAGCGCGGTGGCGCTGACCGAGATGGGCCCCAGCCGGGCGAGCACGGTGCCGGGCCCGGGGGCCGGGGCCGCGCCGGTCAGCCCGGTGAGCATTAGGGCGAGGCCCGCGAGCATCCATCCCGCGCGGCGGCCGGCGCGTTCGGCCCGCGGACCTAGGATGCTCACCGGGTGATCCCGGTGTGGCCCAGGGAGTAGCGGCCCGGCTGGGGCCAGACGCACAGCCCGTGCGGCTGCAGGCCCACCGGGATCTTCGCCAGCAGGTGGCCGGTCGCGGTGGCGATGGCGTACACGACGTTGTTGTAGCGCCCGGACACCCAGAACACCGTGCCGTCCGGGGACAGGTTGCCCATGTCCGGGCTGCCCCCGCCCGGGATCCGCCAGGTGGCGAGGATCTTCCTGGTCGCGAAGCTGATCACGGTGATCGAGCCGTTGCCGCGGTTGGTCACGTAGAGCAGCCGGGCGTCGCGGTTCGGGTACAGGCCGTGCGCGTCCGGGCCGGTGGGGATGAACCCGGCCAGCCGGAAGGTCGCGGCGTTGACCAGCCAGACTCCGCCGTGGTTCTTGTCGGCCACGTAGAAGATGCGCCCGGCCGGGTCGAGCTTGATGTCCTGCGGCGCGGAGCCGGGCAGGCTCAGGTAGCCGGCCACCTTCAGCGTGTGCAGGTCGATCCGGACCAGGCGGCCGCCGAACTCGCACGTGGCGATCAGGTAGGCGCCGGTGGCCGCGAAGTCGATGTGATCGACGCCCGCGCAATCGACGTGGATCCGGTGCCGGAGGGCGAAGGTGTGCGGGTCGCGGAAGTCCAGGTTCTGGCGGGCCTCCGCCACCACGATGGCGTAGCGGCCGTCCGGGGTGAAGTACATGTTGTACGGGTCGGCCACCGAGATGTTCCGGCCGGCGGGCCGGCCGGTCCGGGGATTGATCGGGGTCAGGCTGTTGCCCAGGTCGTTGGTCACGTACAGCGTGCGCAGGTCGTAGCCGGGCACGACATGCTGGGGGTTGAGCCCGGTGTGGTAGGTCGCGATCACCCGGAGGGTAGCCGGGTTGATGACGGTCACCGTGGAGCCGCCGCTGTCCGGCACGTAGATGCGGTACGGCATGCCGCGCACGGCCGGGCTGAGCATGTTCGCCCCGGCATCGGCGTAGATGTTCGCCGGGTCCGCGACCGGGGGCATTCCCGGCAGCGGCACCGACAGGTCGGCGACCGGGCCCGCCACCGGCCAGGTTACGGCCGTACTCGACGCCGAACGGGCGGGCGACTCGCGCACCGAACTCGGATGCGGTGTCCGGGCCGGCGCGGATGCCGGGGTCTGCGAGGCCGGCCGGAAGATGATCACGCCCACGACCACCACGGCGAGTGACACGCCACAGAGCCACACCAGGCGCCTCGCCCGCCGGCCTGTCGGCCAGCCAACCTTGCTCATGCCGATCCTCCCCTGCACAGGCCCAGGTCCGCTCCCCGGTCCGCCGGCGGTTATACCGGTGCAGGGCAGTAAACCACGGCCCGTTAGGCTCAAAATTGTCGGCGTTCCACCCCTGGCCGACGAGCCGCGGCAGATGAACTGATCTGCCAGGGCGATGCCGCCTCAACGGCTGCGGCGGCGACACGGACTGGTTTGCGCCGCCATGCCAGGGGCAGCTCAAGGCGAATCTTCAAACGCGTATTGAGAGGAATTACCCCATGTATATCGGAATCGGGACAGTTGTTGTAATCGTGATCATCGTTGTTATCGTCTTGGCCATCCGGAGGTAGCGGATCCGCAACAGGCGACGACGCCGCGCTCTGACCGTCGATCTCCCCCATCATGCCCTCGCCGCAGGCATCTCCCGCGGCTTGCTGGCGCCGCCCCGGCCGGCGGACGAAAGCCCATGGGCCGAACGGCCGTGGTGTCTGTGGTCGCTATGTCTCCTGCGGCCACAGGCTCGGTCGGACATGCTAGGCCAAGCTCCAGCCGGGGCGGTCTGGGGTTCGTTAGCATCGAGCCTGATCACTCGCCTGGAGGAGGTTCCATGTCCAAGCGGGACCAATCGGACCAGCGGAGGGCTGGTGCACCTGGGCCAGAGCGGCCGGGGTGGCTGTTCCTGACTGCGAGCGGGCTGATCTACGCCGTCGCGCTGCTCGGGATGTGGATCATACTGGCCGGGCAGCCTGACGTGCAGGATCTGGTCGCGGGGTCGGCGGCGGCGGTCCTCGCCGTAGGCACCGGATATCTGGTCAGTCAGGGGGGGCGGATGACGCCGAGCGTCCGGGCCGCCGACCTGCGTACGCTCGCGGCCGTGCCGTGGCAGGTGGTGGCCGAAACCGGGCAGGTCTTCGCGCTGGCCGCCCGC
>DAIOWL010000796.1:0-3790 GCA_036758545.1 Streptosporangiaceae bacterium
AAGCCGCCGCGCCCCGACCACGGTCAAAAACACGAAGCGCCAGCAACTACGGCGCAATATATCGGTCGGTGGATCCAGGCTAAGGCCCAGTGCTTCACCTTGGCGCAGGCCAAGCGCCAGTGCCACGACCCAGCGAGCGCCATTCCGGCGCTCAGCCACGAGCTTTAGGAATCGCTGCACTTCCCCGACCGTATACGGTTCCGCTTCCTCGTCTGCCAGCTTCGGCGCCTTGGCCAGTAGCGCCGGATTGTGTGAGAGGTGTCCGCGGCGCACGGCCTCATTTAGCGCGTTGCGGATCGTGCGGTGGACATGGTGCGCGGTTCCCGCAGCCAGGTCGTTACGGAGCATCTTCGCGTAGAGCTTTTCCAGATGCTCGGGTTCCAGCCTGTCGAGCCAGTGCGCACCGACTCCTGGAATGAGATGAACGCGTACGTCCACCTCATAGCCAGAGTGCGTGTTCTCCGAGACGTTCGGCGGGGCCGCGATGGCCTCTACCCAGAACGTGAGCCACGCGGCAACACGCCAGCGCTGGCCCGGTTTAGGCACACGGCCTTCGTCCCGTAGCTTTTCGAGCTTCCGGACTTTTGCGGTCACTTCCGCCCTTGTTTTCCCGCGTACATGCCTGCGGTCTGGCGTGCCGTCGTCTTTGACACCTACTGTTACGCGGCCATGCCAGCCTTCGGCGTTTTCGTAGATGCTGGATCGGCCGTTTGCGTTTCGTCCCATCGTGGCCACCTCCTTACTTACGCTGCCGCGGTTTCGGGCTGACCACTTGTCCGCAGACTCAATACGTACTCTTCGAGGCACTCGGACGGGATGCGGCGAAGTCGGCCGATGGTGACGGATTTGATGGCGCCCGCCGAAACGAGGCTGTACATCGTCGTCCGGCCGATGCTTAGGCGTTGTGCGGCTTCCTCCACGGTGAGCAGAAGCACCGCGGTAGCGGCCCGCTCGATGCCCCTACGTGCCGTCGTAGACATCACGCCGCCCTCCCTTCTGCCGAAAGGTCACCATCCGGAGGCATTGCCGCTCGATGTCTGGCCTCGGCCAGTGCGGCTTGCCATCGGGCACGGTCGGCCACGGCGTGCAGCAGCCGCCGCGAGTGCTCCATGAAGTCCGGATCGGACGGAGCGACGGGTTCCCAGGCGTAGCGGGCCGGGTCAGTTGCCGAAACAGCGAGCGTGTCCAGTAGCCAGGCTTTGCGGTCGGCGCGGTGGTCGGCCAGCGTCTTACCGGACCACTTGCGCGAGACCAGCACCCGCCGCCCGGCATAACCCAGGTGATCGGCGTCATGAGCTTTGCCCTTGCACCGGCTGGGGGTCAGGCCGGGCCGGGCGTTCTTGGGCTGGATGCCGTAGCGGAGCCAGTTCGCGCACCGCGGCGAGCACGGCTGGAAGCGCAGCGCTTCGGCCAGCCGCGCAGCGTGGGCGCGTTGCGGGTCGGTGTCGGCCTGGTGGCAGTCACCTACCTGCTTGGTGAGGTACTTGGTCAGGTACCCGATGCACCGGCCCGCGTCCTTGGACCCGGCCAGCACGCCCTGGGCGTCGAACCGGACCCCGAACCGGGCCACATGCCACGGCTCGTCCTCCGGGCCGATAGCGTCAAGCGCCTCGTCCCAGGTCGGCAGCACTTCCCCGGTAGCCGGGTCGAGGTAGCCGCCGATGCCCTCATCCCATACGGGCAGCTCGCCGCCGTCGTACTTGACAGTGCTGGCGTCGGGCCACCACACCTGGTGGTAGGTGGCAGCCAGCACACGGCGCAGCTCGGCGCGGGAAACGGTGCCACGCATGGCCAGGTGGACGTGCGGAGCCAGGCGGCGCTGGGGTTCGACGGCGGCGAAGTACTGCACGTCGTAGCCGAGGTAGCGGCGCAGGTTCTGGATGAACCGGTCGAACAGCGCGGCGAAGGCCAGCGCGTCCCGCGCCGCCCGGTCATACTCGTAGCTGCCGGGGTCGGCGGGTGCTCCGTCCTCGCCGACCCGGCCGTAGGACGGGCAGGTCAGCGTGACGAACAGGGAGGGGCGGAAGGTCTTGCCGTCCGGCGCGGTGTAGGTCTTGCCCACCGTCGTCGGGCTGACCTTGCGCCGGGGCAGGTCGGGGGCGTCCTGGCGGCGGCGGGTGGAGCGGTGCCGCCGCGCTGGCTTGGCCGGGGCGGCCTTGCCGCGGATGCCCGTGTTGGTGATTTCCTCGTCCAGCTCGGCCAGGAGCTCGTCCAGGTCGGTGGTGTCCTGCCCGGCGTCGGCGGCGTGGTCGCGGAGCTGCTGGGCTTCGGCGCGTTTCTCGACCCAGAACTTCTGGTCCTCGGTGGCCGGGTCGGGTTCGATTTGAGGTTCGTCCTCGAGGTGCCAGCCTTCCCGGCACTGCGCCGCCCGCAGCGTCCGGGCCCGCTCCGCGCAGGCCGGGCAGACGTGCGCCAGGGTGTGCCCGCAGGGGACGAGCACGGTGTCGGCCTCGCCGGTGTCGAGGTTGGTGCGGCGCAGCTGGATGGGGCGGATGCAGGCGCCGTGCTCGACGGCCAGGTCCTTGACCACCTCCCGGGCCAGCGGCATCGCCATCCGCTGCGCCCGCGTCGTCTTGGCGGCCGGTTCGGTCACGGGGCATCAGTCCTTGATGGTGAACATCGGTCCGGGCGAGAAGTGGCGCAGGAACCGCTTCTGCTGGGCACTGTCGGCCAGGCAGCCGTTACGCCAGTTGTCGTGGGCTGCCGCGGTCAGCTCGTACTCCGCGAGCAGCCACTGCGATGCCTGCCGCGCCTCGGCGCGTTCGAGGTCGGCGGGGAGGAACTGGTCGCTGGTCCAGGTGTCGGACCAGCCGCACAGGCGGCACTCCGCCCGGATCGTGGTGCCGCCGTCATCGTGCAAGATCAGCCCGGTGGCGCAGACCGGGCACGGCTCATCGGTCCGCCACGCGGTGATCGCAGTCATGCCGCCACCTCCGGCCACTCGACCCGATCAGGGATGCACGCATCGGCTAGGGCGCGGATGTCGGCATCGGTGACCCACCCGGCGCGGACCCGCACCGGGTCCGGGTCGGACTCCAGCCGGACGAACGCCACCCCCGCGCCGGTAGCCGGGTCGGCCGGGATCAGCTCGCAGGCCGCCCCCCGGTCCCGGGCGCCGTCGCCGAGCACCATGTCCACCTGCTCGGGCTCGTCCAGCCGCATGGCGATCCGGTCCGGGAACAGGTTCCGGATGGTCAGCACGTCCTTGCGCGGGTCCTGCAACGCGGCCACCACGCAGTAGCCAACCGCGCGGCCCTGGGTGGTCAGGGTGGCCAGCGCGTTCATGATCCGTTCCTTGAGCTTGCGGTCGGGCTGGTAGGCGGTCAGGAACGCCACCTCATCAACCAGCACCACCGTGAGCGGATCCTCGAAGGTCAGGGTGTGCTCGCGCTGGCGACCGGCGAACCGGGCCGCCCGGACCTGCATGTCGGCCACCGCCTGGTCCAGCATGGCGGCGATCGCGGCCGGGTCCGCGGCGTAATGACCGTAGGACTCGAAGATGACCCGGCCGTAAGCCAGCTCCATCAGCTTCGGGTCAGCGGCCAGCACCCGGACCAGGCCTTGCTGCATGAGCGGGAACATGGCCCGGACCAGGCCCCACAGCAGCGAGGCCTTACCCGCCCCGGTGGCGCCCGCGATCAGTACGTGCGTCCCGTGCAGTCTGACCAGCCAGGGAAAGCCGTCTTCGCGGCGGCCCACCGGCAGCGCCTTGAGATCCGGGGTGGCCGGATGGGAAGGGCGGGGACGAGGGCGGCCAGGGCGTCCCGGCGGATGAACTCCAGCACCACCG
>DAIOWL010000797.1:0-3788 GCA_036758545.1 Streptosporangiaceae bacterium
CATGCGCTCAACCTTAGCGATCATGAGCGATCACGAAGCGATCCGGCGGGGGCGGCCTTGTGAGCGCCCCCGGCCGGATCGCTGGTCGTGCGGGCCGGGCGGAGTTAACCGCGGCGGGTCAGCCGCGGCGGCGTCAGCCCCGTCGGGCCCGGTTCACGGCGGACAGGACCGCGCGCATCGAGGCCATGACCGTGTTCGTGTCGATGCCGACGCCCCAGAACACGCCGCCGCCGATCTCGCACTCCACGTACGCGGCGGCCTGGGCGTCAGTGCCGGCGGTCAGCGCGTGCTCGTTGTAGTCGAGCACCCGTGCGTCCACGCCGACCGAGGCCAGCGCGTCGCAGAACGCCGAGATGGGGCCGTTGCCCACGCCCTCGACCTGCTGCGGGCGCCCGTCAACCGAGATCTCCGCGGCGAGGGCGTGCTTGGCCTCGATCACCGAGGACGTCTGATGGTCCAGCAGCGCCACCGGGCCCGCGGCGAGGTACTCAGCGGAGAAGATCTCCCACATCTGCCGCGGGGTCACCTCGCCGCCCTCGTCGTCGGTGTGGCCCTGGATCACCCGGGAGAACTCGATCTGCAGGCGGCGGGGCAGGTCTAGCTGGTGCTCGGCCTTCATCACGTAGGCGACGCCGCCCTTGCCGGACTGCGAGTTGACCCGGATGACCGCCTCGTAGCTGCGGCCCACGTCGTGCGGGTCGATGGCCAGGTACGGCACGGCCCAGGGGTACTCGGCGAACGGGACGCCCGCGCCGGCCGCGTCGGCCTCCAGCGCCTCGAACCCCTTCTTGATGGCGTCCTGGTGGGAGCCGGAGAAGGCGGTGTAGACCAGGTCGCCCGCGTAAGGGTGGCGCGGGTGGACCGGCAGCTGGTTGCAGTACTCGACGGTGCGACGGATCTCGTCGATGTCGGAGAAGTCGATCATGGGGTCGATGCCCTGGCTGAACAGGTTCAGCCCCAGGGTGACCAGGCAGACGTTGCCGGTGCGCTCGCCGTTGCCGAACAGGCAGCCCTCGATCCGGTCGGCGCCGGCCAGCACGGCCAGTTCGGCGTCGGCCACCGCGGTGCCGCGGTCGTTGTGGGTGTGCACCGAGAGGCAGACGTGGTCCCGGCTCGGCAGGTTCCGGCTCATCCACTCGATCTGGTCGGCGTAGACGTTCGGCGTGGACCGCTCGACCGTGCACGGCAGGTTGAGGATGATCTCCCGGCCCGGGCCGGGCTGCCAGACGTCCATCACCCCCGCGCAGACGTCCAGGGCAAAGTCGAGCTCGGTGTCCATGAAGATCTCGGGCGAGTACTCGTAGCCGAAGTCCGTCCCGTCCAGGTACTGCTCGGCGTACTTCATCACGTGGCGGGTGCCCTCGACGGCGAGCGCCTTGCACTCCTCGCGGTCGATGCGGAATACCACCCGGCGGAAGATCGGGGCGGTGGCGTTGTACATGTGCACCGTGGCCATGCGCGCGCCGGCCAGCGACTGGACTGAGCGCTCGATCAGGTCCTCCCGGGCCTGGGTGAGCACCGAGATCCGGACGTCATCGGGGATGCGGTCTTCTTCGATCAGCTCGCGGATGAAGTCGAAGTCGGTCTGGCCTGAGGCCGGAAACCCGACCTCGATCTCCTTGTAGCCCAACCGGACCAGGAGGTCGAACATCTTGTGCTTGCGGGCCGGGCTCATCGGGTCGATCAGCGCCTGGTTGCCGTCCCGGAGATCGGTGGACAGCCAGCGCGGCGCCGTCGTGATGGACTTGGCGGGCCAGGTGCGATCAGGAAGATCGACGGGCTGGAACGGCGTGTAGCGATGACACGGCATTCCGCTGGGTTGCTGCTGTACGGGCGACACGCGTTTGAACGCGGGATCGGTTTGCATCTGACTGCTGCTTCCTCTGCGCTAGTGAGCGGCGGGCGGTGGGTTACCTGATCGATAGCCAGCGGACACGCCAACACCCCGCGGCGAGGGAGCCGGCCTATCGGCCCCCGCCGCGGCCGCTAAGGAGGAGCAGCTCGCGCAACATTGCGAATCACCTTACCAGCTTCGGGAGCCGGGGATTGCGCCGGGTGCACTGCAGTGGCGGGAGTGGCGGAATATTAGGTGGCGCCGCGGGGCCGGCCGGGGTTGGCTGTGAGGATGAAGATCGAGCAGGTGGGCCTCTCCCCCGCGGACACCGGGAGGATCCGCGCGTGCTTCGAGGTCATGCTGGCCGCCGAGCGCGTCGATCATCCCAAGGAGCCGCTGTTCACAGAGCAGCCGTTCACCGGCTGGATGACCGTCGGCTGGGACGGTAGCCCGAGGGAGGTGTGGCTGGCCACCGACCAGGGCCAGGCGGTGGGCTGGTACCGGCTGGACCTGCCGGCCCGGGAGAACCTGGACCAGGGCGGTCTGGAGATCGTGGTACACCCGGCGGCACGGCAGCGGGGAATCGGGCGCGCCCTGCTGCAGCACGCGGCGGGCCGGGCGGCGGGGCACGGGCGGACCGTGCTCAACGGCGGCGCGCGCGACGGCTCCCCGGGCGAGGCGTTCGCCCGCGCGGCCGGGGCCAAGCCCGGGCTGGCGGAGATCCAGCGGGTGCTCGACATCGGGAAGCTGGAGAAGGGAAAGCTGGCCCGGCTGCGCGGCCCAGCCGAACGGGCGGCGGCAGGCTACTCGCTGGTGTCCTGGGTGGGACCGGTACCCGAGGAGTTCATCGAGCAGGCGGCGGCGGTCTACAACGCGATGGCCGACGCCCCCCGGGAGCCCGAGATCGCCCACGAGGAGTGGGACGCCCAGCGAGTCCGCGAACGCGTCAACGACTTGCGCGCGCACTACGGGATGCGGGACTACACGGTCGCGGCGCGGCATGACGACACCGGCGAACTAGCGGCACTGACCGAGATATCGGTGGACCCGGCCGACCCGGGCTGGGGATTCCAGGTATTCACCGTGGTGACCAGGAACCACCGCGGGCACCGGCTCGGCCTGCTGCTGAAGATCGCGATGATGGAACTGCTCGCCACCACCGAGCCGCAGCTGGAACGGATCGTGACCTGGAACGGCCAGGGCAACACGCACATGATCGCGGTCAACGAGGCGATGGGCTACACCGTGCTCGGCTCGCCGAACACGGGCTACCGGCTCGATGTGGCGGCCGTGCCCGGCTGGTCGGCCTAGGGCCGGTTAGTCGCGGCCGGCCGACTGCTCGGTCATCGCGACCACGCCGATGACCTGGGCCTGGGTCATGCCGAGGTCGGCGCCGATGGCCAGCGCGGCCTGCCGCTCGGTTTCTGAGAGCGGCCCGTCCGCCAGGGCGATGCGGATCACCTCGGCCAGGTACCACTCCCTGGCCTGGATGGTGAGCTGCGTCCCCACCTGGTTCAGGGCCGGGCGGATCGCCTCGAACGGCTGCATGAGGTCGGCGTTGAGCGCGGCCTCGTCATAGTCGGGCACGCCCGAGCCGATGACCGCCTCGATCGCCCGCTGCCGCGACACCGGGCTGGACGGATCGCCGGACCGCAGCATGGCCGAGACGGCGGCCCGCATGCCGGCCGGCAGCGCCGCCTGCATCCGCGCCGTGGTCGGCTGGCCGAGTACGTCCGTCACGTAGCGGGTCCGGCAGGTAGTGCACTGGACGTGCTCGCCGACCTTGTTCAGCGGGATGACCGGGAGGAAGAACACGGTGAACCACCGGCGCCCGGCCCGGTGCCGGTATTCCCGGTCCCCGCCGCACCGGCGGCAATAGAACATGCCCTGCGCCATCGTCCGGTAGAACACGCGCAAGCCGAGGATGATCAGCACCGTTGGCCCCCTTTTGCCG
>DAIOWL010000798.1:0-3781 GCA_036758545.1 Streptosporangiaceae bacterium
CCGGGCCAGCCAGCCCCGGACCGGAAAGGCCCAGCGACCGCGCCACCCCTTCGAGCGTCGGCCTGCGCTGCGGTCCGAGCAGGACGATCCTCACGAGGCGGAGACGTGCAGGGTGCGGCCCACGTCGTCGAGCATGCCGCGCAGCGTGTCGTAGTCCGGGTGCCTCATCCGCACGTAGGCGTTGGCCATGTACCCGGCCTCGACCCCCTGGGTGGGCGTGCCCGGCGGCGGCAGGTGCGCGTCGATGACCCACTCGCCGTACCGCTGCTGCAGCTCGTCCACCCCGCTGTAGCCGGAAATAGAACCGTCCTGCGACGGCCGCAGGGCCACGATCCCGCTGGCGTACCGCCGGGACGGCACCGTGCTGACCCCGCCGTGCACGATGGCGTCCGCCCAGGCCCGGTACAGGTCCATGTCGTTGCCCGCCGAGTACAGGTCCCAGGCGCCCACGCCGGGCGGCCGGCAGCCGATCTCGGAGAACCGCAGCCCCTTCGGCCCGAAGAACCACTCCATGTGCGTGGCCGAGGTGCCGATGCCCAGCGCGGTGATCACGCGGGCGCCCATCTCCCGCAGCTCGCCGTACTCCGGCGCGGTATCCAGGCGGTTGGTGGAGACGAACTGCGGCGAGATCCACCGGGTGCGCATCGCCTCGAGCACGTTCGGGTAGTAGTGCGAGGCGAAGTCCACGGCCACCCGGCCGTCCACGGCGATCGTGTCGTAGAACCCCTCGTGCCCCTCGACGAACTCCTCCACCGCGATCGAATCCACGCCCTGCCCGCCGAACGTCCCGAGGGCAGCATCCAGCTCGGACACCGAGTCCACCCGGACCGTGCCCGACGCCCCGGCGCCGCTGCGCGGCTTCAGGATCAGCGGGAACCCGGCCCGTTCGGCAAATTCACGGGCCTCAGCCGCAGATGACACCGCGGCCGAGGCTGCCGTCGGCACCCCCGCCTCCCGCAGCACCTCCTTCATCGACGGCTTGTCCCGGCACAGCCAGGCCGTCCGCACCGAGGTCCCCGGGATCGTGCACGCCTCGCGGACCTGCGCGGCCGCCATGGTGTGCGCCTCGATCGTGGCTTCCAATCGGTCGACCCACAGCTTGTCCTGCACCCAGCGGACCGCCCGGGTCAGCGCGTCGGCGTCGGTCACCGACGAGACCCGCTCGTAGTGGTCCAGCCAGCCCTTGAGGTCGTCGTCGAACGACTCGACGCCGTACTCGCCGATGCCGATCACGGTCGCGCCGGCCTCGGCCAGCGCCCGGGCGAACTGCCGCTGGTTGTTCGGGAAGAACGGCTCGACGAACACAACGTTCATGTCTGGCATGGTAGCCGGAGGGTACGTTTCTCCCATGGTGACCGCCGGGTTCGTCGCCCCGTACCTGCTCGACACCACGACGCGGTTCGTGGAGGCCGCGGCGCGGCTGCCCGACACACGGATGGCCCTGATCACCTGCGAGCCGGAGGACCGGCTGCCGCCCCAGCTCAGGTTGCAGCTAGCTGGGCACTGGCGGATCGACGACCCGCTCGACCCGGGCCAGATCGCCGCCGCGGTGCAGGGCCTGTCCCGCCAGCTCGGCCCGGTGGAGCGGCTGCTGGCCGTGCTGGAGCAGCTGCAGGTCCCGCTGGCCCAGGTGCGGGAGTACCTGAGCATCCCCGGCATGGACCCGGTCACGGCGAACAACTTCAGGGACAAGGCGCAGATGAAGACGGTGCTGCGGGCGGCCGGCGTCCCGTGCGCCCGGCACAAGCTGGCCGTCTCCGCCGCTGACGCCCTCGAATTTTCCGAACGGGCCGGGTTTCCCCTCGTCGTCAAGCCGCCTGCCGGAGCCGGGGCGAAGAGCACCTTCCGGCTCGACGACGCCGCGGACCTGAGGGCCTGGCTCGATACCGTGCCGCCCACGCCGGACCGGCCCGCGCAGATCGAGGAGTTCCTCACCGGCGACGAGGGCTCCTACGACAGCGTGATGGTGGACGGGCAGGTCGTCTGGGATTCGGTCTCGAACTACCTGCCGACCCCGCTCGAGGTGCTGCGCAACCCGTGGATGCAGTGGGTGGTGCTGCTGCCGCGCGACATCGGCGGGCCCGAGTACGCCGGCATCAGGCAGGTCGCGCCGCAGGCGCTGAAGGCCCTCGGGCTCGTCACCGGGCTGACTCACATGGAGTGGTTCCGCCGCCCGGACGGCTCGGTGGCCGTGTCCGAGGTCGGCGCGCGCCCGCCCGGCGCCCAGATCACCTCGATGCTCTGCTACGCGCACGACTTCGACCTGTACACCGCGTGGGCCCGGCTCATGGTGGACGGCAGCTTCGACCCGCCCGAGCGGAAGTGGGCCGCGGGCACGGTCTACCTGCGCGGGCAGGGCGCCGGGCAGGTCCGGGCCGTGCACGGCCTGGACGCGCTGCCGCCCGCGGTGGCCGCCCTGGTCGTCGACTCGCGGCTGCCCCGGGCGGGCCAGCCGTCCTCGGGCAGCTACGAGGGCGACGGCCACATCACGATCAGGCACCCGGACACCGAGGTGGTCACCGCCGCGCTCAGGCAGATCGTCAGCACCGTCCGGGTAGAGCTCGGATGACGGTCCTGATGATCTCGCCGGGTTACCCGGCGGAGATGGCGTTCTTCACCCGCGGCCTCGGCCAGGCCGGGGTCCGGGTCATCGGCCTGGGCGACCAGTCGCCGGACGCGCTCCCGGCCGAGGCCAGGCCGGCCCTGGACCACTACGTGCACACCGGCTCGCTGGCGGCCGAGGACCACGTGATCGGGCTGGTCCGCGAGATGGCCAGGCGCATCCGCATCGACCAGGTCGAGTGCCTGTGGGAACCGTACATGGTGCTGGCCGCGCGGCTGCGCGAGGAGCTGGGCCTGCCCGGGCTCACGGTGGAGCAGACCGTGCCGTTCCGGGACAAGGAGCGGATGAAGCAGCTGCTCGACGCGGCCGGCCTGCGCACCCCCTGGCACGTCGCCGCGCGGACGGTCGCGGACGTCTGGGCGGCGGCCGAACGGGTCGGCTATCCCCTCATCGTCAAGCCCATCGACGGGGCGGGCTCGGCCGACACCTACCGGGCCGACTCGGCCGTCGAGCTCGACGCCATCCTCCCGATGATCAGGCACGTGCCGCAGGTCAGCGTGGAGGAGTTCGTCGAGGCCGAGGAGTTCACCTACGACACCATCTGCGCGGGCGGGAACGTCCTGGTCGAGAACATCTGCCAGTACCACCCGCGGCCCCTGATGACCAAGATCCACGAGTGGGTCAGCCCGGTCACGATGGCCCTGCGCGACCTGGACGAGCCCGGGCTGCAGGGCGGCCGCGACCTCGGCCGCGCCGTGCTGCGGGCGCTCGGGTTCACCGACGGGTTCACCCACATGGAGTGGTACCGCAAGGCCGACGGCGAGGTGGTGTTCGGCGAGATCGGCGCCCGGCCGCCCGGCGCCCGCACCGTCGACGTGATGAACTACGCCACCGACGCCGACCTGTTCGCCGGCTGGGCGCACGCGGTCACGCACGGGAGCATCCCGTTCCCGGTCGTTCGGCATTACAACGCGGCCAGCATCTTCAAGCGGGCCCAGGGGGCCGGCCGGATCACCCATTACGAGGGCCTGGACCGGCTGCTGGCCGAGTACGGCGACCACGTCGCAGCGGTCGACCTGCTCCCGCTGGGCGCGCCGCGCCGCGACTGGCGGGCCACCCTGATCGCCGACGGCATGGTGATCGTCCGCCACCCCGACCTGCCCCAGGCCACGGAGATGGCCCACCGCTTCGCCGCCGACCTCCACCTGTTCGCCAGCT